>NZ_JBYSVC010000033.1:0-27750 GCF_057922285.1 Leptothrix toolikensis (SeqCode) | reverse complement strand
GGTTGGACGCCGGCAATTACGTGCTGGCCACACCGACCCTCAGCACCACCGCCGCCATCACCCCGGCCACGCTGAACGTCAACGGCACCGTCGTCGCCCCCAAGGTCTACGACGCCAGCCTCGCGGCGGCCATCAGCACGCCCGGCACGCTCGCCACCCTCCTTGGCACCGATCAGGTCTTGCTGGGCCAGACCGCCTTGTTCACCAACAAAAACGTCAACACCGCCCAAATCGCTACGGTGACCAACACCCTGAGCGGGTTGGACGCCGGCAATTACGTGCTGGCCACACCGACCCTCAGCACCACCGCCGCCATCACCCCGGCCACGCTCAACGTCAACGGCACCGTCATCGCCCCCAAGGTCTACGACGCCAGCCTCGCGGCCGCCATCGGCACGCCCGGCACGCTCGCCACCCTCCTTGGCACCGATCAGGTCTTGCTGGGTCAATCGGCGGTCTTCACCAGCAAAAACGTCAGCACCGCCCAAATCGCCACGGTGACCAACACCTTGAGCGGCTTGGATGCCGGCAACTACGTCCTGGCCACGCCGACCCTCAGCACCACCGCCGCCATCACTCCGGCCACGCTCAACGTCAACGGCACCGTCGTCGCCCCCAAGGTCTACGACGCCAGCCTCGCGGCCGCCATCGGCACGCCCGGCACGCTCGCCACCCTGCTTGGCACCGATCAGGTCTTGCTGGGTCAATCGGCGGTCTTCAGCAGCAAGAACGTCAACACCGCCCAAGTCGCCACGGTGACCAACACCTTGAGCGGCTTGGACGCCGGCAACTACATCCTTGCCAATCCCAACATCAACACCACGGCGGCGATCACCCCGGCCACGCTGAACGTCAACGGCACCGTCATCGCCCCCAAGGTCTACGACGCCAGCCTCGCGGCCGCCATCGGTACGCCCGGCACGCTCGCCACCCTCCTTGGGACGGATCAGGTCTTGCTGGGTCAATCGGCGGTCTTCAGCAACAAGAACGTCAGCACCGCTCAAGTCGCCACCGTCACCAACACCTTGAGCGGGTTGGACGCCGGCAACTACGTCCTGGCCACACCGACCCTCAGCACCACCGCCGCCATCACCCCGGCCACGCTGAACGTCAACGGCACCGTCATCGCCCCCAAGGTCTACGACGCCAGCCTCGCGGCCGCCATCGGCACGCCCGGCACGCTCGCCACCCTCCTTGGGACGGATCAGGTCTTGCTGGGTCAATCGGCGGTCTTCACCAGCAAAAACGTCAGCACCGCCCAAATCGCCACCGTCACCAACACCTTGAGCGGCCTGGACGCCGGCAACTACGTCCTGGCCACGCCGACTCTCAGCGCCACCGCTGCCATCACTCCGGCAACGCTCAATGTGGTCGGTACCCAAGTCACCCCCAAGGTCTACGACGGCACACTCACGGCCGTGGTCAGCGGCACCTTGAGCAATGTGCAGCCCAACGATCAAGTGGCCCTGAGCCAAGCCGCCAGCTTTGTCGATCCGGCCATCGGCAATGCCAAGCCGGTGAACATCGCCAACAGCCTGACGGGCCCTGATGCAGGCAACTATGTGCTCAGCACGATCACGCAGATCACGATCGGTAATATCGTTCCGCCGAACATCACACTGCCCAGCACACCACCATCGCCTCCCCCCACGGGGAGTGTGACGATTCTCTTTGACACCGGCCCACGTGGGATTCCAAGCTGGAACGGGGCAACCACAGCCAGTACCCCCGGCGTGGTTCCAGATGCACCGCTGCCCATCGCTGCGGACACCCCCGTGATCACCCTCGCCAAGGCCATACCGGCGATCCCTTCAATGCCGTTGCTGCCCAAGGTCACTGCTGAGCGGGGCGCAACGCCTCAAGAGCCCGTAGAAGAAGCAACCCCCAACGCTGCCGTCACCGTCGCGGCACCGCTACCGCACAAAGCACCCGCGCTGGTGGCTCCACCGCCCGAGGTGATCGTGGCGGCAGCCCCCCTACCCATAGAAGCCTCGGCATCGGCCCCAGCGATACCTCCTCTAGACACGGCCACGCAAGCGGCGGCCGAAGAAGCTGAGCGCAAAATCCGCACTGAAAAGCACGCCCATGCCGTAGCCAAAAGCGCCACAGAAAACACCGCCATGAGCAACGCTAGCGCAGCCATGAACAAGGTACCCATGGGAGGCTCCAAAGGGGATTGGGAATTCTTGCGGCCGTGGAACGCTCGACGCCGCCGCGCTAAGGAAGAAAAAGAACGAGAAAAAGCGGCGCTGGCGGCCAAAGCCCCAAGCTAAGCCAAGCCAAGAGATCCAAGGAATTTTTGATGTCATTGCCCCGTTACCACCGCCAATACCGTTTCGTCTTGGCGGTGTTGCCCATGCTGGCTGGGTCTGGCGCAGCATTCAGCAGCAGCACCATCGGCTTGGATGCCGGTAGCCTGATGCGCGAGGCTCCCCAGCCTGTGCCCATGCAGCGCTCGAATGCGCCGGTCTTACCCCGTGTTCCCGTCGAAGCTCAAGTCACCGCGCCGCAAGATGGCCCCAAAGTGACCGTCAAGTCCGTGCGCTTTCATGGTGTGCGGGCTTTTCCTGAGGCCACGTTGCTGGACTTGGTGGCAGAGGCTCAAGGCAAAACACTCGACGGCAAACAACTCCAAGCACTGAGTGAGCGCATCACGGCCTACTACCGCGCCCAAGGTTATTTGCTGGCTCGCGCCTACCTGCCCACCCAAAGAATGACCGAAGGGGCGGTAGAAATTGCGGTCGCTGAAGGTCGGCTCAGTCGGTTGAGCATCGATGCCAACACCCCGGCCGAGGCCGCCCAAGTGCAGTCTTATCTCACCGATCTGCACCTGGGTGAGCCGCTACAAAGCATGCCCCTTGAGCGCGACTTGCTGCTGCTGTCCGACTTGCCCGGCGTGAAAGTGCTGCCCAGTTTGCTACCGGGCGAAACGGTCGGTACCAGCCACTTGGATGTGCAAATCAAAAGCACCCGGGCGGTCAATGGCAGCGTCACACTGGACAACCACGGTAACCACTACACCGGCGAGGCCCGGGTGAGCAGCCGCATCAACATCGCCAATTCGTTTTTCCTTGGCGACAGCTTGGATCTGAGCGCCGCCTACGCCGGCCCCGGGTTTCACTACGGGCGCTTGGCCTGGCAAACCCCGGTGGGTGGTCATGGCGTGCAAGTGGGGGTGGCCGGTGCCGTGATGGGCGACACCTTGGGCCAAGAGGCCGCCAGCTTGCAAGCCTCGGGGCGCGCCAGTGACTTCACGCTGTACGCCTTACAGCCCTTGGTGCGGAGCCGCACCCTCAACGTGCAAGCGCAAGGAGCTTGGGATATCAAACGCTTCGATGACACCGTCTTGGGCAGCACCAGCACCAAGCAGGTTCAAGTGCTATCGCTGGGCTTGTCGGGCAGTGCGCCCGTCCTGTGGGGTGCCACCAGCCAAGGCTCAGTCACCTTGACCTTGGGGCGCTTGCAAAATGGCTACGGCGACCCAACAAACGGCGACTACGCCAAGATCAGCTTTCAGGGCGAATATCAACAGCCGGTGGGTCGCACCACCGCCATCACCGTCAAGGTCAGCGGCCAGGGTGCCGGCAAGAATCTGGACACCTCCGAAAAAATCGCCTTGGGCGGACCGCAAGGGGTGCGTGCCTACGGCGTGGGCGAAGGAGCCGCCGATGACGCGCTTTTGGCCCGTACCGAGCTGCGCCGCACTTGGGCCGACAACAGCCTCCAAACCAAGGTGTTTGTCGATGCAGCCAAAGGCATCCCTGCGCATACCGCTTTGCCGGGCAACAGCGCACACATCCGCAATCTGGCGGGTGCCGGTCTGGGCTTGGATGTGAAGCTGCTGCCTTATGACGTGCTCTTTCAAACCGCCATAGCGTGGCGCATGGTGGGTCTGGCAAGCACACACCTTGATCGCAGTCCACGCCTGTGGGCGTTGCTCACCAAAGCCTTCTAGGGCAACGCCACGTCGAGGCCCACCTTGGCGCGGTGGATGCTGAAAAAGCTGCGCACATTGCGCACATTGGCATCACAGCTGAACAGCCGCTGCGTTAGCGCCTGGTAGGCCACCATGTCGAGTACCTGCACGATGAGGATGAAATCCGGCCCGCCTTGGGTGCGGTAGCACTGCTGCACCCCAGGGTCCGCCACCGCGCGGGCTTCAAAAGCCTGTAAGTGCTCGACCGACTGGTGGTCGAGCGTGATTTCAACGATGGCCGTGAGCCCCGCACCCAGCACTTCGGCCGAAAGCACCGCCACGGTGCGCTCAATCACCCCTGACTCGGTCAGGCGGCGCACCCGGCGCAGCGTGGTCGCCGGCGAAGCGGCCACCGTTTCGGCCAAAGATTGATTGGAGGGCGTCGCATCACGTTGTAATTGCGCCAACAAACGCAGATCAAGCTCATCCAACTCGGCCAAAGATGTCTTTAAAGAAGCCATTCTGAAATTTTATTTCACCATGCGTAGTGCGTAGCTTTTTATTGCAAAAATATGACAATAAACGTCATTCATTGCAAAGCAAAGTCCCTAGGATCAAAGCACTCACTCAATCCTTGGAGTTCTCATCATGTGTGGCATCGTCGGTGCAGTCAGCCAACGCAACATTGTTCCCATCCTGCTTCAAGGCCTGCAACGGCTTGAATATCGGGGCTACGATTCCTGCGGTGTCGCCGTTCATCAAGGCGGCGAGCTCAAACGAGCCCGCAGCACCGCCCGGGTGACCGAGTTGGAAACCCAAGTCCAACAAGACAGCATCGAAGGCTTCATCGGCATTGCCCATACCCGCTGGGCCACCCATGGTGTGCCAGCGGTGCATAACGCCCACCCGCATTTCTCGCATGGCATCGGGGCCGATGCCCAAAGCAGCAAGGCGGGTCGCGTTGCCTTGGTCCACAACGGCATCATCGAAAATCACGACGAGCTGCGCGCCGAGCTGCAAGCCCGGGGCTACGTCTTCAACAGCCAGACCGACACCGAGGTGATCGCGCATTTGGTGGACTCGCTCTATCAGCACGATTTGTTTGACGCAGTGTTGCTGGCGATCCAGCGCCTCAAAGGAGCTTATGCGATTGCGGTGTTTTGTCGTGATGAGCCGCAACGCGTCATTGGGGCGCGTTCGGGCTCACCCTTGGTGTTGGGTGTGGGCCAAGGCGAGAACTTCCTCGCCTCTGACGCCATGGCTCTGGCAGGCGTGACCGATCAGATCGTCTACCTCGACGAAGGTGATGTTGTTGATTTACAACAGGGCAAATACTGGATCTCGGGTCGCAAGGCTGAAGGCGGCTTTGTGCGCGTTGAGCGCCCGGTCAAAACGGTGCATGCCCACAGCGGTGCGGCCGAACTCGGCCCCTATCGGCACTACATGCAAAAAGAGATCTTTGAGCAACCGCGCGCGATCGGCGACACGCTCGAAGGCATCGCCGGGATCACCCCTGAGCTGTTTGGCGATGACGCCTACCGCGTCTTCCAGTCGATCGACAAGGTGTTGATCTTGGCCTGCGGCACCAGCTACTACGCGGGCTGCACCGCCAAGTACTGGCTGGAAAGCATCGCCAAGATCCCCACGCAAGTCGAAATCGCCAGCGAATACCGCTACCGCGATAGCGTGCCCGACCCCAAAACGCTGATCGTCACCATCAGTCAAAGTGGCGAGACCGCCGACACGCTGGCAGCACTCAAGCATGCCCGCAGCCTCGGCATGGAGCAAACGCTGACGATTTGCAACGTCTCGACCAGCGCCATGGTGCGCGAGTGCAAGCTGGCTTACATCACCCGCGCAGGGGTTGAGATCGGCGTCGCTTCGACCAAAGCATTCACCTCTCAACTGGCCGGTTTGTTCCTGCTGACCTTGGCCTTGGCGCAGAGTCGCGGCCTGCTGAGCGAAGCCGAGGAGGCCGAACATCTGAAGGCGATGCGCCATCTGCCCGTGGCCCTGCAAGCTGTCTTGGCCCTAGAGCCGCAAGTGATGGCTTGGGCTGAAGAGTTCGCCAGCAAGGAAAACGCGCTGTTCTTGGGCCGAGGCCTGCACTACCCAATTGCCCTTGAAGGTGCCTTGAAGCTGAAAGAAATCAGCTACATCCACGCGGAGGCCTACCCAGCGGGTGAACTCAAGCACGGCCCCTTGGCCTTGGTGACAGCACAAATGCCGGTGGTCACCATTGCACCCAACGACGCCTTGCTTGAAAAGCTCAAAAGCAATCTGCAAGAAGTTCGTGCCCGAGGCGGCCAACTCTATGTGTTCGCCGACGGTGACAGCAAAATCGAAAGTGCCCCCGGTCTGCATGTCATCCGTATGCCCGAACACTACGGCCCCTTGAGTCCAATCCTGCACGTCGTGCCCCTACAACTTCTGGCTTATCACACCGCTTGCGCACGCGGCACCGACGTGGACAAGCCGCGCAATTTGGCCAAGAGCGTGACCGTCGAGTGAGTTCAAAGGCCAAAGAACCCACAAATCAGGGTTTTCCATGCATCAAATCCCCCCTCTGTTACAACACTTCCCGAAAGTGAGGGCCAGAGACCCTGCTGAGTCATTCATAATGACAACCGCGTGTTTGGAAATGCAGTGCCTTCTCTTTTCTGCGGAATGAGTTCTGGCTTTAGCACCTCCACATGGTCAGTAGTTAGTTTTGGGAACGTGAGAAAGGCGCTCTCTCCATGGGAAATAAGCTTTACGTAGGCAATCTGGCCTACAGTGTGCGTGATGAAGATCTGAACCAAGCCTTCTCGGCTTACGGTGCAGTCAGCTCCGCCAAGGTGATGATGGATCGGGAAACCGGCCGTTCGAAGGGTTTCGGCTTTGTCGAAATGGCTTCGGATCCGGAAGCCCAAGCCGCAATCAACGGCCTGAATGGTCAAGCCATCGGTGGTCGTGCTGTGGTTGTGAACGAGGCTCGTCCTCGTGAAGAGCGCCCGAGCGGTTTCCGTAGCCCCTACGGCGGTCCCCGTCGTGAAGGCAGCGGCGGCGGCGGTGGTGGCTTCGGCGGTGGTGGCGGCGGTCGCGAAGGCGGCGGCGGCGGTGGCTTCGGCGGCGGCGGTGGTCGTGGCGGCAGCTTCGGCGGCGGTGGCGGTGGCGGCGGCGGTGGTGGTGGCGGCGGTTTCCGCAGCCCCTACGGCGGCGGCGGCAGCGGCAGCGGCGGTGGTCGTCGCGGTGGTGGCGACCAAGGCGGTTACTGATCTTCCCGTCTGTTGATGGGCTGCAAAGCTCATCAATCGAGGCACCTGTACCGAAAGGTTCAGGTGCTTTTCTACTTTTTGGGGTTCAATCGACGCGGTTTGCGCGGCCGATGGGCCATCAAGCGATCAAACAGCATGTTGGGCAACCAACGCAGGCCGCGCACGACCCATGTCATGGGCCACGGAATCACTGCATAGGCCCGCCCAGCAGTAATCGCCTTCAAGGCTTGCTGGGCAAACGCAGCCACAGGCATCAAGAATGGCATCGGGTACGGATTACCCCGCGTCATGGGGGTATCAATGAACCCGGGCACCAAGGTGACCACCTGCAACCCTTGATCTGCCAACTCAATGCGCAAGCTCTCGCAGTAGCTGATCACCCCGGCTTTGCTGGCGCAGTAGCCACCATGGCCCGGCAAACCACGAATGCCAGCCACACTGGCCACCCCGACCAAGGTTCCTGAGCCTCTGCGACCCATGGGGGCCACAAAAGGATGAAACGTTGCGGCCAATCCGAGCACATTGGTATGCAACAAATCAGCCAAGACAGCCAGATCGGCCCGTTCAGTCGGGTCGATGCCATGACTGATTCCCGCACAAGCCACCACCACCTCCGGCAGACCCCATGCATTCAGGCAGCTCTCAGCAGCGGTGATGATGCTGTCGCAGTCACTGACATCAGCAGCATAAATACGCACCTGATGGGCGGCTATGCCAGCCTCGTCGGCCCACGCTTGCACCGGCTCTACGCGACGAGCCACCAAAGCCAAGCGCCAGCCTTGCTGGGCATACGCCAAAGCCATGGCTTGCCCGATGCCGCTGGAAGCGCCTGTGATGAAGACCAGCGGCGCTTTTTGAGGGGCGCTGCTCATGGCCGCACTTCGCCTTGAACGCCACCACGCATCTCCAACAGGCCCAAGGTGTGGTCGTAGTTCATACCTTCGGCCTTGAACGTCGATCGACCTGTGTGTAGCGTCACCGGACTGTCGGCTTGAATACGTTCTCGGTGGGCATCAATGCGCATGTTCGATCCCGTGAATTCGAGCGAAGGCGGCGACTCAAGCCCTGAAGCGGCAGAAATGCTTTCACGCACGACATGTGCTTCGCCGAAAAGCTGCACCTCACGGCCATCCTCCCTTGAGACCGCCCGCCCCGATGTGACGCGGGTGCGCTGCCCTTGGGCATCGACCCAACGCAAGCGCAGGCCCTCAATCTCGATGGTTTCGGTATCAGCGTAGTGTTGCAACCGCTGCCCTTCGATCAAGCCATGCGTCGCTGTTGTGGTCTCAGCACCACTGTGGCGCCAAATCGAAAAGCCACGCATTTCATAGTCCGCCTCGTGGCGTACCGGCCTTGGCTGGGCGACGACCGAGGCCCCCGGGGTGCTCTTCATCAGCCACCACGTCAAGGCAGCCAAAGCTGCCATGATCAAGACCGGCAGGTAAAGGGCCAAAGCGCCACGCAACCGATCTGACCAACGCAACTTCGGGACGATGGTCAGCGGGGCCGAATGCCCCCCCAAGGGCGGGAGGACAACCCCATCATCGTTTTGCTCGATCATGCGAGTGGCGCGAATGCTGAAGAAGCATCAAGCGTCGCTTGATGGCCCGCCAGTAACTCGGCATAACGCCCCACGGCCATCAAGAGCAGATCACAGAACTCCCGCCCGGCACCGTAGCCCCCAGGCACGGAGGTGATGTGATGGGCCGCCGCCCGCACTTCGGCATGCGCATTGAGCGGTGCGCAGGCCAGCGCGGCGCGCACCATCAAGGGTAAGTCGGGCCAATCGTCACCCATGACCGCCATGTTGGCCCAATCCAGATGAAGCGCACGGCGCTGCTGCTCAGCAGCAGCAAGCTTGTCATGCACACCAAACACAGCATGATTCAGCCGCAAATCGGCACAGCGCCGTCGCACAGCCGGTGAATCACGCCCCGTGATGATGATCGGCACGATGCCCCCCTGCGCAAGCAACTTGAGCCCATGGCCATCGAGCGTATTGAAGGCTTTGACCTCCTCGCCTTGCTCGCCGATGTAGATACGGCCATCCGTGAGGCAGCCATCAACATCAAAGATCACAGCTTTCACAGCTTGGGCTTGCAGCAGCAACTCGGGGGCGAAAGACAACGTGGGCAGCACCGTGCGGGGCTGGGGAGAGGGACTCAAACGTTCGAATAGCATCAGATCACCTTGGCTCGCATGAGATCGTTGGAATTGAGCGCCCCCACCAGCAACCCCTCAGCATCGGTGACCAGCAAGGTGGTGATGCGGGCCGACTCCATCAGACCCGCTGCATCGACCGCCAAAGCGTCGGCTTGGATGGTACGCGGCGCTGGATGCATGGCGGCACCCGCCGTGAGGGTACGCAGGTCTTGGCCCTGCTCGACAGAACGCCGCAGATCGCCATCGGTATAGATCCCCACAAGGCGACCAGCAGCATCCACCACCGCTGTGGCTCCGAGGCCCTTGACGCTCATCTCGCGCATCATGTCGGTGAAAGCAGTCGCGGCCAGCACCTTGGGCACATCATCCCCGTGGCGCATCACGTCTTGAACCCGGGTCAACAAACGTCGCCCCAAGGCCCCGCCTGGGTGGGAACGGGCGAAATCATCTTCCCGGAAACCCCGGGCATCCAGCAACGCCACCGCCAAGGCATCACCCAGCGCGAGCTGCGCCGTGGTGCTCGCCGTGGGTGCCAGATTGAGCGGGCAAGCTTCCTTCTCGACCCAGTTGGACAACACGATATCGGCATGACGCGCCAGCATCGACTCCGGACGCCCCGTCATCGCCACGACCGTGACCCCAAGACGGCGCAGCGCGGGCAAAATCGCCGCCAACTCGTCACTCTCACCCGAGTTGGAGATGGCCAGCACCACATCGCCCGGCACCACCATGCCCAAGTCACCGTGGCTGGCTTCAGCCGGGTGGACAAAGAAGGCGGGTGTACCCGTCGAGGCCAACGTGGCGGCGATCTTGCCGCCGACGTGGCCGCTCTTGCCCATGCCCATGATGACCACGCGCCCTGAGCACCTCAGCATGGCAGCCACAGCGCGGGCAAAGTCATCGCCTTGCAAAGCACGCAGTTGCAGCAAAGCCTGCGCTTCGATGTCGAGGGTCTGGTGGGCCATGCGAATGGCACGATCTGTATCGAAGGGGCGGTAAATTGTCACAGTCGTCACAGGGTTCACAAAGAGAAGGGGAAGGCTCGTATAGGATGCGCCGATTCTAGGCGTGGCGTCATTCGGTGCCCTTGGCCTGCTACTTGCTTCGACTTGGATGTCCACCACCCTCGATCTCGCCCTGCTCTACCTTCTGGCCGCCGTCGCTGGTGTGGTGGCTTGCCGGATGTTGCGCCTGCCCGCCATGCTGGGCTATCTGATCGTGGGCATCGTCATCGGTCCCAACGCCTTGGCGCTAGCGCGCGATTCAGCCGGCATCCGCTATTTGGCCGAGTTTGGTGTGGTGTTCTTGATGTTCCTCATCGGGCTGGAATTCAACCTGCCCAAGCTCAAGAGCATGCGCCGCTTGGTCTTTGGCCTCGGCCTTGGCCAAGTGGTGACCACCATCGGTGGCGCAGTGATCGGCAACTTGATGCTCACCGGCATCTTCTTGATTCTCGGCCGGGCATGGGATCTGACATGGCAAGGTGCGGTGGGTTTGGGGGCTGCTTTGGCCATGTCCAGCACGGCCATCGTCGCCAAGCTGATGGCGGAACGCCTTGAGCTGGAAAGCGAACACGGCCGGCGCGTGATGGGCGTGCTGCTCTTCCAAGATCTGGCCGTCGTGCCCTTGCTGGTGCTGATCCCGGCCTTGGCGGAACAAAGTGGGCGTGAGTTATGGATCGGTCTGGGGATCGCCATGGTCAAGGCCACCACGCTACTCACCTTGCTGCTGGTCGGCGGGCAAAAGGTCATGCGTTGGTGGCTGACCCTGATGGCGCGGCGCAAATCCGAGGAGCTGTTCATCCTCAACGTGTTGCTTGTGACCTTGGGCCTGGCATGGATGACGGAACAAGCTGGGCTTTCGCTGGCTCTGGGTGCTTTCGTCGCTGGGATGCTGATTGCTGAGACCGAATACAAGCATCAAGTCGAGACCGACATTCGCCCCTTTCATGATGTCTTGCTGGGCCTTTTTTTCATCACCATCGGCATGAAGCTCGACTGGCGGGCCGTCGTTAACGAATGGTGGTTGGTCTTGCTGCTCAGCACCTTGCCCATCATGGCCAAGGCCGTCACCGTGACCCTGCTCACGCTGATCTCCCGCGCGCCACCAGGCGTGGCGATCCGTACCGGGCTGTATCTGGCCCAAGCCGGTGAATTCGGCTTCGTGCTGCTGTCCTTGGGAGCCGAACATCAACTGATCGGTGGGCGCTGGATGAGCCCGGTGCTGGCCTCGATGGTGCTGTCGATGGTGCTGACACCGTTCATCATTCAGTACAGCGACCGCATTGCCATGCGCCTGTCCTCGACCGACTGGCTGATGCAATCGGTGCAGCTCACCACCATCGCCAAGCACGCCATTCGCACCGATGAGCACGTCATCATTTGCGGCTACGGGCGCAGTGGTCAAAGTCTCGCCCGGTTGCTGGAGCAAGAACACTTGGCCTATATCGCCTTGGATCTTGATCCTGACCGAGTGCGTCAAGCGGCCGCTGCGGGCCAGAGTGTGGTGTTTGGCGATGCCGCAAGACCCCAAAGCCTGATCGCCGCCGGCTTGTCACGCGCCACCGCCGTGGTGGTGAGTTATCACGACACAGCATCCGCTTTGAAGGTCTTGCACCATGTCCATGCCCATGCCCCCAAGGTGCCGGTGCTGGTGCGCACCATCGACGACACCGACTTAGAGCGCCTGCGCAACGCGGGGGCCACCGAAGTGGTCCCGGAGGCCTTGGAAGGGGCGTTGATGCTGGCAAGCCATGTGTTGGCGCTGGTCGGTGTGCCCATGCGACGGGTGATCCGCATCACCCGCGACGCGCGTGATGCCCGCTACAGCCTGCTGCGAGGCCACTTCCACGGTAGCGATGACACCACGGCCGAAGAGCAATCGCAAGATCGACTGCAATCGGTGATCCTGCCCAGCGGCGCACGCTGCATCGGCAAAACCTTGGGCCACTTGGCCTTGCACGCTATGGGGGTGTCGGTGGTGTCGGTACGGCGCTCCGACGGTCATGTCGTTCAAGGCCACGATGAGCTGCAACTCGGCAGCGGCGACGTCTTGGTGCTCTCAGGCAAGCCGGAAACGCTCGCGCTGGCCGAGAAAAAACTACTCGAAAGCTGAGCCGATCAATACACCGTCATGGGCGGTGTAGGGCCTTGTCGGTGCAGGATGGCGCGGGTACGCGCCACCAACACACTCCCGGCAGCCCGCATGACATCCACCGCCAAAGCTGGCGCACGCTGCACCATCTCCTCAAACCGGGGCAGGCGCAAAGCCCATGCGACCACGGGTGTCATGGCTTCCGCATTGCTCACATGGGGGCCATCGCGAAACAGCCCCGCCTCACCCAACACCGCGCCAGGACGCAAGATAAGCACCCGCCCACCCGGATGCGCCACACCGGGATAAAGCTGTACCGATCCCTGACCAAGGATGTACAAGGTGCGATCCCGATCACCTTCAAGGATGAGATGGTCCCCCGTGCGGTACTCCTGAGGTGAGAGGTAATTGGCAAAAACCCGCCACTGCAACGCATCCATGCGCAGCCGAAACGCATCTTCCGTATTCAAGGACTCCACCGCACGCATCAAGTCTTCGTAATCCATGACTCTTTTTCCTTGCTTTTGTAAGCACATGATACGGCAATCACCGTATCAAGCATCACTTGCCAATGCAGAAGTTGCTGAAGATTTCACCCAACAAATCGTCGGCACTGAATGCCCCAGTGATCTCGCCCAAGGCGTTGTGTGCCAAGCGCAGCTCTTCAGCCAGAACGTCAAGTGCGCCGTCGGCCAAAGCCGCCCAGTGGATCGCCTGCTCCATGTGATGTCGAGCCCGTTGCAAGGCTTGGACATGCCGCGCCCGAGCGATGAACACCCCTTCGGGAGCCGCGTGCCACCCTGCCAGCGCCAACAAGGTGCTGCGCAATGCAGTCAGCCCCGCACCTGTGCGGGCCGAGAGCTGCAAGCCCGCTGGCATAACCATGCCAGCGGGCACGACATCGGCCTTGTTGAAGACATGCACGAGACGCTTGTCGTGCGGCAAACGGGCCTCGATCTGGGCGTCGGCCGCGACATAAGCCGCATCGTGCATGCGCGTCAGATCGTGCAAAAAGAGCACGGCATCGGCCTCAGCAATCGCTTCCCAACTGCGGTCGATACCAATGCGCTCAACGTCGTCACTGGCTTCAGACGCGGCCCGCAAACCCGCCGTATCGACCACATGCACCGGCACACCTTCGATTTGAAGGGTGCTGCTGATGCGGTCGCGGGTGGTGCCCGCAATGGGTGTGACGATGGCCAGTTCGGCTCCCGCCAAGGCATTGAGCAGCGAGCTTTTACCCGCGTTGGGCTGGCCAGCGATGACCACCCGCAAGCCTTCACGCAGCAGTGCCCCCTGACGGGCTTGATCCAAGATCGACGCAAGTTGCTGATGCAAGCGGCCTAGGCGTCCGCGCGCATCGGCCTGCACCAAGAAATCAATCTCCTCCTCGGGAAAATCCAGCGTCGCCTCCACCAGCATGCGCAAGGTGACCAGCGCATCGCGCAAGGCCTCAATCTGCCGCGAGAACTCCCCGCCCAGCGAGCGCGCCGCACTGCGGGCCGCCGCCTCGGTGCTAGCGTCGATCAAATCGGCGACCGCCTCGGCTTGGGCCAAATCAATCTTGTCGTTCAGAAAAGCACGCTCGGTGAATTCGCCCGGGGCCGCCAAGCGCAAACCCACCAACCAAGGTGTGCCGTCCGGTTGTGTGGCCTGCGCCAAAGCCATGCAGCGGGCGATCAGCAGTTGCAACACGATCGGCCCACCATGGGCTTGCAGCTCCAGCACGTCCTCGCCGGTGTAGCTGTGGGGCGCGGGAAAGTAGAGCGCTAACCCTTGGTCGATGGGGCGGCCGTGTTCGTCAGGAAAAGGGCCGTAGGTGGCTTGACGTGGCGGCGGCACGCGCCCCAGCAGGGCTTGAATCAGGGGAGCCAGATCGCGCCCTGACAAGCGCACGATGCCCACAGCACCCCGTCCGGGGGCGGTTGCTGTGGCGATGATGGGATCGTGATGTCGAGACAGCATGGGCGCGCATTGTGCATGCCGCAAAGCCTCACCGGGCCCATGCCAACAAAGAATTCGTGCGGAGGGAGAGCTTCCGTTGTTATGGGCGTTCCATCTCCCGAGCCGAAGACATGGCCGATCAGCGCAAACACGCTGTCTTCGTCTGCTCGGCTATGTCCTCGGGTCTGCCCCGCGACAGCGATAGTGAGGCAAGAGAACCTGGGCCGCAACCGGCTTCAGGTCGAGGTGGCGACAAGGTGCGACAAAAACCACGGGCCTAATCCACACCTGAGACGCCTGATACAGATCAGCAAACACCCATACGTTTTGCTGAAGCCCAGCACCTCAATGCTTGATCCCAAGCTGCCGATTGATCAGCCACTGTTGCAGGATCGACAGCAGGTTGTTCGTCACCCAGTAAAGCACCAAGCCAGCGGGGAAGAAGAAGAACATCACGCTGAAAACCAACGGCATCGCCCACATCATCTTGGCTTGCACCGGATCGGGTGGCGTCGGATTAAGCCAAGTTTGCAGCAGGGTCGAAGCCGTCATCACCAAAGGCAGGACATAGAACGGATCCTTGACTGACAAATCGGTGACCCAGAAGATCCAAGGCGCATCGCGCATTTCCACCGCCGAGAGCAGCACCCAGTACAGCGCAATGAACACGGGCATCTGCACCAAGATCGGTAGGCAGCCACCGATCGGGTTGACTTTTTCCTCGCGGTAGATGCGCATCATCTCCTGCTGCATCTCCTGCGGCTTGTCTTTGAGACGCTCGCGCAGCGCCATGATGCGCGGATTGATCGCCTTCATCTTGCCCATCGAACGGTAGGCACTGGCGTTGAGGCCGTAGAACGCCGCCTTAAGCATCACCACCAAAGCCACGATCGCCCAGCCCCAGTTACCGATCAAGCCATGGAGCTTGTCGAGCAACCAGAACAGCGGCTTGGCCAAAATCGCCAACCACCCGTAGTCCTTGACCAGATCCAGCCCAGGGGCCAGCGCGGCCAATTTGTACTCTTCCTGCGGACCGGCGTAGAGCTGCGCCGGCACCACGTAGCTCGCTCCCGGTGCAATCGCCGGCAAGCTCAGCAACATCGACACCGAGTACAAATTGCTGCCTTCAGTGCGGGTACGGAACTCGCGCGGCAGCTTGTCGGCCATCAACCATGCACTGGTGAAGTAATGCTGCACCATCGCCACCCAGCCGTTATCCGCCCGGGTGGCATGTGAAGCTTTGCCCTTTTGGATGTCGCTGAACTCAACCTTTTGATACTTGGCCTCATCGGTATAGACCGCCGGCCCTGTAAAGGCGGAGGGAGCCATGAACATGCTTTGACTCGACACCTCGCCGTGGCGAACCAATTGCAGATAAAGCTGCGGGGCAACCGCCGCCGCGCCGTGGTTGATCACCTCGTGACGCACCTGCACGGTGTAGTCACCCCGGTGAAACACGTAGCTCTTGCGCAAGCGCACGCCACCGACTTCGGGCGACTCAAAGACCACCGTCAATTCGTTTTGGCCCTCTTGGAGCTGGAGCGGTCCGGGCAGCAGCGTCATCACGGTCTGGTGATTGGGCAGCGCGGGATCAGCGCTCAAAGCGGCCAGCAAACCACTATCCGCCTGATAAATCTGCGCGCCGGTATGCGAAAACAGCCGCACGGCATGCGCGACGGGGTCAGCGTCGGTGCGCTCCTCGCGGTGCTTGAGCAAATCCAACTCGACCAAGCTGCCGCCACGCGTATCAAGGGCCACGTGCATCACATCGGTCGAGATACGGATCACTTCACTCGTAGCCAACGCTGTTGACGTCGTTGTTGCAGCACCAGCACCAGCTTCAGCCTTATGGCTGGCGGTTGCAGCGGTCGTAGACGCCGCCGTGGGAGCACTCTTGCTCGTCGCCACGGGCTGGGGCGCAAAAAGCGACGGCCGGCCGTTGGCGGTGTTCCAACCATCCCACAGCATCACCAACGACAAGGTGAAAAGGCCCCAGATCAGGGCACGGCGCAGATCGCTCATTTCGAGGTCTTTCGAAGCAAATCAGTGAAAAGACGAGCCGGCTGTTGCGGCACGGGGTCCAAGCCACCGGCACACCACGGGTGGCAACGCAACAAGCGCCCGGCACTCAGCCGGGCACCCGTCAGGCCGCCGTGCTGGTTCAACGCTTGGAGCGCATAAGCCGAACAGGTGGGCTCGAACCGACAAGAGGAACCCAGCCAAGGGCTCAGCAACAAGCGATAAGCCCGCACCAAGCCAACCAGAAACCATTGAACCGCGCGATCCAGCACAGTCATGGTGCAGGCAAAGCCGCCATGCGCGCGGAGCGACAACGGCGCAACACATCGTCAAAAAGGGTCGCGATTTCGGCCTTGACTGCGGTCAGCAGCAGCTCCGAAGACGCACTGACAAAAGCTTGGCGGTCGATGGGTGCGCGCAAACGCACCACCCAAATGCCATGCAACAACGCATCGCGGTGTTGCGCCATCGACGCACGGATTTGGCGACGCAACAAGACGCGCGTCACAGCCCGGCGTGCGTGGCGTTTGGGGACCACCATGCCCAGCATAAGCTCATCGAGCTGCGTTGTTGGCAACTCTGTGGACAACTTTGTTGATAACTCGGGGATGTCCGATGTTGGCAACGCTGTTTTATTTTTTTTCACAGGCACGTAGTGCACAAAAAAATGCGGGCTTCGCGCCCACGGCTTGGTGGCCATGGCCGCGCTGAAATGCGCCGCACCGCACAACGCTGTCAGCACAACAGCCCTAGCATTCATGCATGCGTGAGACCGTCAAGCCGACGGTGGACATCAGACGCCGAGGCGCTTGCGGCCCTTGGCGCGACGTGCATTCAGCACATGGCGGCCACCACGGGTCTTCATACGCACAAGAAAGCCATGCGTGCGAGCGCGACGAATCTTGGAGGGCTGATAAGTACGTTTCATTTCAAGTCCTTGGTTTCGCCCGACACCGCGAATTCAGGCGCTGTAGGCGGTGTGTCAAGTCAGAGACGGACGAAAAACGCCACTTTCCCTAACGATTGGAAAAACCGCCGATTACAGCAAATTTTGTCATCTTGGTCAATGGCTAAGGGCTTGTATCGAACGCAAGACGCCCACATCACACGGGGATTGACCGCCGTGCAAAAACTGTGGATAACCTCGTACCTTTTTCGCGCGATCTCATTACAATCGCGCCCCTCCTCGCAAGTTGTCCACAATCCCGCCATGCGTACCGACCTGTGGCAACTCGGCTGTGAACGCCTCGCCGCCGAATTGCCCGAACAGCAATTCAACACTTGGATTCGCCCCCTGCCTCCTGCCGAAATCAGCGAGACAGCCGGTGAGTTCAAGGTGAGCCTGCGGGTGCCCAATCGCTTCAAGATGGACTGGATCCGCAGCCAATACAGCGCGCGCATCGAGGCGCTGCTCAGTGAGTTGGCGGGTCAGCCCGTGCGGCTTGAGCTGTCGATCCTGCCGCGTGATCTTCAAGCGCGTGCGCCCAGCCCCACCCCCATCCCGGACACAGCCAGCACGCCCAACCCATCCAGCACAACCGCCATCACCACCCATGCGGCGATCACGGCACCCGCCACAGCAGCGACAGCAGCAGCCCCACCGCCGCCCGCCCTAAGCACAGCAGCGAGTAGCGTGGGCCGAGGCAAGCTCAACCCGGGCCTGACCTTCGACACCTTGGTGGCTGGGCGCGCCAACCAGATGGCGCGCACCGCCTCGCTGCATGTGGTGGGAGCGCCCAGCCACATGTACAACCCGCTGTTCATCTATGGCGGTGTGGGCTTGGGCAAGACGCACTTGATCCACGCGGTTGGCAACGCTTTGCTGCGCGCCAACCCAGAGGCCCGGGTGCTGTACTTGCACGCCGAGCAGTTCATCTCGGACGTGGTGCGCAACTATCAGCGCAAGACCTTTGACGAGCTCAAAGCCAAGTACCACTCGCTTGATCTGCTTCTGATTGATGACGTGCAGTTTTTTGCGGGCAAGGAACGCACCCAAGAAGAGTTTTTCAACACCTTCGAAGCGCTGCTGGCCAAGAAGGCCCACATCATCATGACCAGCGACACCTACCCCAAGGGGTTGGTGGACATCGACGAGCGCTTGACCAGTCGTTTCGATGCCGGCTTGACGGTGGCCATTGAGCCGCCCGAGCTAGAAATGCGCGTGGCCATCTTGATGAAGAAGACCGACGCCGAAGGCAGCCGTATGCCTGAGGATGTGGCTTTTTTCATCGCCAAAAACGTGCGCGCCAATGTGCGTGAGCTTGAAGGAGCGCTGCGCAAGGTGCTGGCTTACTCGCGCTTCTCGCACAAGGACATCAACATCGCGCTGGCCCGCGAAGCGCTCAAAGATCTGCTCTCGATCCAGAACCGGCAAATCTCGGTGGAAAACATCCAAAAAACCGTGGCCGACTTCTACAAGATCAAGATCGCCGACATGTACTCCAAGAAGCGCCCAGCCAGCATTGCACGGCCGCGCCAAATTGCCATGTACTTGGCCAAAGAAATGACCCAAAAGAGCTTGCCGGAAATCGGTGAGCTCTTTGGTGGGCGCGACCACACCACCGTGTTGCACGCCGTGCGCAAAATCGGGGCCGAACGGCCCAACAGCGCCGAACTCAACCAGCAACTGCACGTGCTGGAACAAACGCTCAAAGGTTAAGCCTCGTCCCCGACGCTTGCGGGAAAATGTCGCTCCACCGCCCCCACCGTCCCATCACCGAATCACTGAAGAGACCTTGACATGATTGTGTTGAAAGCCGCGCAAGAAAACATCGTTGCCACCTTGCAGGCCGTGGCCGGTATCGTCGAAAGACGTCAGACCTTGCCCATCTTGGCCAATGTACTCATCCGCAAAGAGGGCGGCCGGATCGAATGCATCACCAGCGACCTTGAAATCCAGATCCGCACCAGCGCCGAGCTCGGCGGCGACAGCGGCAGCTTCAGCACCACCATCGGTGCGCGCAAGCTGATCGACATCCTGCGCACCCTGCCCGCCGACCAAGTCGTGTCGCTCAGCGCCGCCCAAAACAAGGTCACCCTGCAAGGCGGCAAGAGCCGCTTCACGCTTCAAACCCTGCCGGCTGAAGACTTCCCGCTGGTGCAAGAGGCTGCCGACTTCGGCCCCGCTTTCAGCGTGCCGCAAAAGACCCTCAAGAGCCTGATCGACCAAGTGCATTTCGCCATGGCGGTGCACGACATTCGCTACTACCTGAACGGCATCTTGTTCGTCGCGGAGGGCAAGACCCTGACGCTGGTGGCCACCGACGGGCATCGCTTGGCTCTGGCCCAAGCCACCTTGGCCATCGAGATGCCGCGCCAAGAAGTGATCCTGCCGCGCAAGACCGTGCTGGAGCTGCAACGCTTGCTCAAGGACGACAAGTCCGACAAGGCTGCGGCCAAAGAAGCCAAGGAGGGTGACCCCCAAGGCGCACCCATCGAGATGCGCTTTGCCGGTAACCAAGCCAAATTCAATTTCGGCGGCATGGAGTTCATCACCAAGCTGGTCGAAGGCAAGTTCCCGGACTTCAACCGTGTCATCCCCAAGAACCATAAAAACCACGTCACCCTCGGCCGGGTGCCGCTGCTGTCGGGCCTGCAACGCGCGGCCATCCTGACCAGTGACAAGTTCAAGGGCGTCAAGCTCAACTTCGAACCCGGCACGCTGCGCATTGCGGCCAGCAACGCCGAACAGGAAGAAGCCAAGGAAGAGCTGGAAATCGACTACGCCGGCGACAGCATCGAGATCGGCTTCAACATCACCTACCTCATGGATGTGCTGGGCAACATCAGCCAAGATCGGGTAACGATTTCGCTGCAAGACACCAACAGCTCCGCCTTGCTGACCGTGCCGGAGCAAGCCGGCTTCAAATACGTGGTGATGCCGATGCGGATCTGAGCCCCGCCGCACGACGCATGACACCCCGGCGCGCAGCCCAGCGCTGCGCCATGACCGACCGACCCAATGAGCGACCCGACGACATGAGCGACGACCAACAAACCTCTTCCGCAGCCGAAATTTCGGCCGCCTACGACGAGAGCAGCATCCAGATCCTCGAAGGCCTGGAAGCGGTGCGCAAGCGCCCGGGCATGTACATCGGCGACACCTCAGACGGCACCGGCTTGCACCACTTGGTGTTCGAGGTGGTGGACAACTCGATCGACGAATCGCTGGCCGGTCATTGCGACGACATCACCGTCACGATCCACGCCGACAACTCGATCTCCGTCACCGACAACGGCCGGGGCATCCCGACCGGCGTCAAGATGGACGACAAGCACGAGCCCAAGCGCTCGGCGGCTGAAATCGCCCTGACCGAGTTGCACGCTGGCGGCAAGTTCAACCAAAACAGCTACAAGGTCTCGGGCGGCCTACACGGCGTGGGTGTGAGTTGCGTCAATGGCCTGTCGAAATGGCTGCGCCTGACGGTGCGCCAAGGCGGCAAGGCCCACACGCTGGAGTTCAAGCAAGGCGTGCCGCAAAATCGCCTCATCGAGTTGCGTGACGGCGTCGAAACCAGCCCGATGCGCATCAGCGGCGACACCGATCGGCGCGGCACCGAGGTGCATTTCCTGCCCGATGAAACGATCTTCAACAACATCGACTTTCACTACGAGATCTTGGCCAAACGGCTGCGCGAACTCTCGTTCCTGAACAACGGCGTCAAGATCCGCCTCCTCGATGAGCGCACCAACAAAGAAGACAACTTCGCCTACGCCGGCGGCGTGAAGGGTTTTGTTGAGTTCATCAACATCGGCAAGAAGGTGCTGCACAGCAATATCTTCCACGCCCGTGGCGACAAGATGAGTGACAACCAGACCAACGTCGGTGTGGAAGTCTCGATGCAGTGGAACGAGAGCTACAACGAAAACGTGCTCTGTTTCACCAACAACATCCCGCAGCGTGACGGCGGCACCCACCTCACCGGCTTGCGCGCCGCGATGACCCGGGTGATCAACAAGTACATCGACGACAACGACATCGCCAAAAAGGCCAAGGTCGATATCGCGGGTGACGACATGCGCGAAGGCTTGGCCTGCGTGGTCAGCGTCAAGGTGCCTGAGCCCAAGTTCTCCAGCCAGACCAAGGACAAGCTGGTGTCCTCAGAAGTGCGCGCGCCGGTGGAAGACATCGTCGGCCGTCTGCTGACCGACTGGCTGCTGGAGAACCCGACCGACGCCAAGATCATCTGCGGCAAGATCGTGGACGCCGCCCGCGCCCGTGACGCTGCCCGCAAAGCGCGCGAAATGACGCGCCGCAAGGGTGTGCTCGACGGCATGGGCCTGCCGGGCAAGCTGGCCGACTGCCAAGAAAAAGACCCCGCGCTGTGCGAGATCTACCTCGTCGAAGGGGATTCGGCCGGGGGCTCGGCCAAGCAAGGGCGGGACCGCAAGTTCCAAGCGATTCTGCCGCTGCGCGGCAAGATTTTGAACGTGGAAAAAGCGCGCTACGAAAAGCTACTGACCAGCAATGAAATCCTGACGCTGATCACCGCCTTGGGCACTGGCATCGGCAAAGGCATGGGCGGGGACGACTTCAACCCCGACAAGCTGCGCTACCACCGCATCATCATCATGACCGACGCCGACGTGGACGGCGCGCACATCCGCACCCTGCTGCTGACCTTCTTCTACCGCCAGATGCTTGATCTGGTCGAGCGCGGCCACATCTACATCGCCCAGCCGCCGCTCTACAAGGTCAAGCACGGTAAGCACGAGCAGTACCTCAAGGACGCTGGCGAGCTCGACATCTACTTGCTCAAAGTCGCCTTGGACGGTGCCAGCGTGGAGCCCGGCGAAGGCCGCGCGGCCATCCATGGCCCAGCCCTCGAAGAGCTGGCTCGCCAGTACGTCCAAGCCACCCATGTGATTGATCGTCTGGGCAACTGGATGGACATGGAAGCGCTGCGCGCGATCTCTGATGGCTTGATCCTCTCGCTCGACGACACCGAACAAGCCCAAGCCAGCGCCGCCGCGCTGAAGGCCGCCCTGCACGACGCCGAAGTCAGCGCCGAGCACGACGCGCACACCGACAAACGCATCCTGCGCATCAGCCGCCGGCACCACGGCAACGTCAAGAGCAGCGTCATCACCCAAGACTTCCTGCACGGCGCCGACTACCAAGCCCTGAGCTTGGCCGGTCTGACCTTCAACGACTTGCTCACCGCCGAAGCGGTGGTCAAGCGCGGCGAAGGCGAGCGGCAGAAATCCACCAAGGTCAGCGACTTCCGCGCCGCCATGGCTTGGCTGATGGCCCAAGCCGAAAGCAGCGTCAGCCGCCAGCGCTACAAGGGTCTGGGTGAAATGAACCCCGGCCAGCTCTGGGAAACCACCATGGACCCCACGGTGCGCCGCTTGCTGCGCGTGCAAATCGAAGACGCCATCGAAGCCGACCGCGTTTTCACCATGCTCATGGGCGACGAGGTCGAACCCCGCCGCGACTTCATCGAAACCAACGCGCTCAGAGCGGGGAATATCGACGCGTGATCCTGTCGGGTGACACGGAAAGTGAAAACCTCGCCAAGTTGGTGAAAAATTGCTGACACGGTTAGTGAAAAATTGCTGACACGGTTAGTGAAAAATTGCTGACACGGTTAGTGAAAAAGTGAATCGCCCCGGGAATAGAGGAGGCTCAAACTCTTGAGAAGATAGAGCCATGAACAAGTCCACCAAGTTCTCACCCGAGGTCCGTAAGCGAGCCGTGCGGATGGTGCAGGAGCACCGCGCAGAGTATCCATCCCTGTGGGCCACCATCGAGTCGATAGCGCCCAAGATCGGTTGTGTCCCACCCAAGCTGCTGGGCTGGGTCCAGCGCCATGAGATCGACATCGGCATGCGCGAGGGTGTGACGTCAGCGGATGCGCAGCGCGTCAAGGAACTCGAGCGTGAGGTCAAGGAACTGCGCCGCGCCAATGAGATTCTCAAACTGGCCAGCGCGTTTTTCGCCCAGGCGGAACTCGACCGCCGACTCAAGTCATGATGACCTTTATCGACGAACATCGCCCAGCGCACGGGGTCGAGTTGATCTGCAAGGCGTTGCAGGTTGCCCCATCGAGCTACTGGCGATACGTGGCAGAGCGCCGCAACCCCGGCCTGCGCTGTGCACGCCGACAGCGTGACGAGCTGTTGGGAGCGCAGATTGAGGGCATCTGGCAGGCCAACATGCAGGTGTACGGTGCGGACAAAGTCTGGCGGCAACTTGCGCGCGAGGGCACGGCGGTTGCGCGCTGCACCGTTGAGCGGTTGATGCGTCAGCGCGGTTTGCGCGGGGTCAGGCGTGGCAAGGTGGTGCGCACGACGATGAGCGACAGCAAGGCGGTGTGCCCGCAAGACCGGGTCAAGCGCCAATTCCGGGCTGATCGGCCCAACCAGCTCTGGGTTTCTGACTTCACCTACGTTTCGACGTGGCAGGGCTGGTTGTATGTGGCCTTCGTCATCGATGTGTTTGCCCGGCGCATTGTGGGCTGGCGAGTGAGCCGTTCCATGCGCACGGACTTCGTGCTTGATGCGCTGGAGCAAGCGCTCTATGCGCGCCGACCCGAACGCGACAGCAGCCTGATTCACCACTCAGACCGTGGTTCGCAGTACGTCTCGATCCGCTACAGCGAACGCTTGGCCGAGGCCGGCATTGAGCCTTCGGTTGGCAGCAAAGGGGACAGCTACGACAACGCCTTGGCTGAAACGATCAACGGCCTGTACAAGGCGGAGCTGATTCACCGGCGAGCGCCATGGAAGAGCCGGGAGGCGGTGGAGATGGCCACCTTGGAATGGGTCGCTTGGTTCAACCATCACCGTTTGCTGGAGCCCATTGGCTACATGCCACCCGCAGAAGCTGAGAACTACTATCGCCAACTCGCCTGTCACGCCACCACGGTGGTGGCCTGACTTCAATCAAACAGCCTCCCCAAAACCCGGGGCGATTCAAAATGCTAGGAGGAAAAATTGAGTGTTTCAGACAACTTCAAGCAGTTTTTATCAAACATAAAAGTACCGAACGACGAACAGATTAGCCTTAGGTATGGGGAGATTACATCTGCATTAAATAAGGAGTTCAGGGATTCGGATAGTAAAACAGCCAATACGCTTCAAGTTGGCTCGTATGGGCGGTGGACGGCTATCAAAGGCGTATCTGATCTTGATATGCTTTACATTGTCCCCGCCTCGCTCTGGGAAAAATACAAGGATGGTGGTCAATACGCATTGCTTGAACGAACAAAGTCAGCAATAAAGGACCGATATCCGCGAACAGAAATATATGTTGATCGGTTGGTGGTGCGTATCCTCTATAATGATTTCCACGTTGAGGCACAGCCAGTATTTGAGCAGGCTGATAAGAGCTTCAAATATCCGGACACGTATTCAGGGGGAAGTTGGAAGACAACAAAGCCTCGCGAAGAAATTTCAGCCGTGACGGAGTTTGTGGCAGAGAAAAATAAAAATCTCCGCCGCCTATGTAAGATGGCGCGCGCTTGGAAAAACAAGCATGGTGTCGGAATTGGTGGGCTCTTGATCGACACCCTTGCGCATAATTTTCTGCGAGACACAAATGCCTATGATGACAAAAGCTACCTCTACTACGATTGGATGAGCAGGGATTTTTTTAAATACCTGTCAGAATTGCCGCGACAAGATTACTTTGCAGCGCTGGGAAGCGGGCAACGAGTGCGCGTGAAATCTTCGTTTCAAAAGCCGGCAAAAAAAGCATACGACCTTGCCTTAGAAGCTATTGAGGCAGCCGGGAAAGACACAGGATCAGCGAAGTGGCAAAAAATATACGGGGGAGACTATCCCGATACCACAACTAAGGCACAAGCCTCGGTTGCTGTTGAAGCCTACGATGGGTTCAGATCTTCTGAGCAGTTCATTGAGGATCTTTGGCCGGTTGATATTCGATACCCTCTTCACCTTGAGTGTGAAGTATCGCAGAATGGTTTTCGTGAGTATTTGCTTCGAGAATTCTTGCGACGGAAATTGCCGCTAGGTCGCAAAAAGAAACTTCGCTTCTATATTGATTCTTGCGATGTGCCGGGAGACTACACAGTTTTGTGGAAAGTCTTAAATCGTGGCGATGAGGCATTTCGCCGGAAATGTACGCGTGGGACGATAAGTAAAGGCGGCAATGAGATCGTTGAAACTACGGACTTTCACGGCGATCACGTCGTGGAGTGTTATATCCTAAAGGAGAACGTGGTTGTGGCGAAAGACCGCATCCACGTACCAATTGAATGAAAAAAGATCAACTATTAAAGTCTATTGCCGAGACCGCGTACAACGTAGGTTTTGGTGGACGAAAGCATTGGGCGACATACGACATTGTTGATAAGATACCCGGGCTTATCGGATTTTTATCTACTGCCTTTGGAATATTCTCTCTGATTTATGATAAGTTGTCAGAAAAGCATCTCTCGGCTGCATTTATTGTCTTTGGGCTAATCGCCTTGTATATTACGTTCTATGAGTCGAGTAAAGCGGAATATGCCGAAAGCGCAAATAAACTTACGATGCAGTTTAATGCGCTCAGGGACTTGTATAGAAGCGTGCAGGGCCATGTAGGCGACGATGTTAAATTATTTGAGGATCAGCTTCACGCGATCGAGGATGATTATTACGCGGTTTGCATTAGTAAGCAGATTTTATTTAGCGACTGGTACGCGCACTACAAGTTCTTTTGGCAGTACCAGATAGATTGGGTGGATGAGCAAAAGAAATTCAAGTTATTTCGCGACAAACTCCCATTGTCATTTATGTTTTGGATGGCAATAATGGCGATTGCAGCTTTGGCTTTTGGCGTCAGAAATTGGGTATGTGTTTGACTGCTTAGCGATCGCTCAGATTTGAATCGGCGCGGACAGATCTTCGGATCTATGGGCAACTAGCAATCGCGCGCCGCTCAGGAATTTTTCATGAATGGTGTCGCGGATGCATAGACTTTTCACTTTCCGTGACATCGTTGGATGTCGCTGTGACAAGTACGATGAAAAAAGCGTTTCGCGACAACGGTATGTTTTGCAATAGTCGTGTCATCCGACAGATCCGCGCGCGTTCCCTGTCACAGCGCCGTCACACCAGGCTGCGATGGTTCGGTCTTCAGACGAACCTGTGACGGAGAACGCGCCATGTCCAAAGACTTCTCGACGATGGAAGACAGCAATCCATCGGCCAACACCAGCATCCATGAAGTCTCCGACCCCGCCCGGCGGGTTGTCTTGCGGGGTGGCTTGGGTGCCCTGATGGGCGCGATGGGTGCGGCAGGATGGGGTCTGGGAGGTTGCGCCAGCCTGGCAGACATGGGGAGCAGCCACGGGGCGGGGGCGCTGTTGGGCTTCAAAAGCGTGCCTGTGGCCAGGGTAGATGCCGTGAGCGTGCCGCAAGGCTATGTGACGCAAGCGCTGGCCGCTTGGGGCGAGCCGGTGGGCCTTTCGGGCGAAATGCCGGCGTTTCGCTTCGATGCCAGCAACAGCGCTGCCGAGCAGCAAGCGCAGATGGGCATGCATCACGACGGCATCCACTACTTTCCCATCGACGGCTCCTCGACCCACGGGCTCTTGGTGATGAACCACGAGTACACCGATGACGGTCTGCTGCACACCGATGGTATGAAGACGTGGACGGCGGCCAAGGTCAAGAAGTCGCAAGCCGCGCACGGCATCTCGGTGATCGAGATCGAGTGGCTGGATCAGCGTTGGCAACATGTGCAGCCCTCACCGTGGGCGCGGCGCATCACCGCTGAATCGCCCATCACGCTCAGCGGCCCCGCCGCCGGCCATGCGCTGATAAAGACCGCTGCCGACCCCAGCGGCACGCGGGTGCGCGGCACCCTCAACAACTGCGCCAGCGGTCTCACGCCGTGGGGCACGTACCTCAGTTGCGAAGAAAACTTCAGCCATTACTTCAACTGCCCCACCCCGCCCGATGCCCACGGCAAGCGCTGGGGCCTGAAAAAGGTCGATGCCGCCCTGTACCGCTGGCACGAATTTGACGAACGCTTCGACGCCAGCCGTCACCCCAACGAACCCAATCGTTTCGGCTGGGTGGTCGAGATCGACCCCTTCAACCCCAGCAGCACGCCCATCAAGCGCACCGCCTTGGGTCGTGCCGCCCACGAAGGGGCCACGGTGGCCGTGACCCGGGACAACCACGCTGTGATCTACATGGGCGAGGATGCCCGCTTCGAATACATCTACAAATTCGTCAGCCGCGATCCGATTCAACCGGGCGGCGCACACGCCAACGCAACCTTGCTCGACCACGGCACGCTGTTCGTCGCCCGCTTCGACACAGACGGCAAGGGCGCATGGCTGCCGCTGGTTCACGGTCAAGGCCCCTTGACGCCCGCCAACGGCTTTGCCGATCAAGGCGAAG
>NZ_JBYSVC010000032.1:0-27881 GCF_057922285.1 Leptothrix toolikensis (SeqCode) | reverse complement strand
TTCGCCCTGAGCTTGTCGAAGGGCTGTGGTGCCCAAGCGGGCGGGGCTTCGACAAGCTCAGTCCGAACGGTGAAAGCCGGCGGGCGGTGGGCAGGGCTTTACAGCGACGGTGCGGCGTTGAAGACGCGGCCGGAGTGTTCGCGCATGGAGTGGAACTGGATGTCGGGCACGCGTTCTTGGGTGACGCGCAGGTCGGAGCTGTATTGGACCAAGAAGGCGGGGGCGCCGACCACGTCGTAGGCGATGCGCATGGGTTCGCTGTCGATGAAGCGTTTGAGCTTGGCTTCGTCGGGGCAGGTGATCCAGCGGGCGATGGTGAAGCGGCAGGGGTCGAGGCGGGCATCGACGCCGTATTCGCCTTTCAGGCGGTGCAGCACCACTTCAAATTGCAGCTGACCGATGGCACCCAGCATCAGCGAGCCGCCGGCCACGGGGTTGAAGACTTGGATCGCGCCTTCTTCGCCGAGCTGTTGCAGACCTTGGCGCAATTGCTTGGAGCGCAGCGGGTCTTTGATTTCAACGGTGCGGAAGCTCTCCGGCGCGAAGAAGGGCAGCCCGGTGTAATGCAGCATCTCGCCTTCGGTCAGGGTGTCGCCGAGCTGCAAGGTGCCGTGGTTCGGGATACCGATGATGTCGCCGGCCACCGCTTCATCGACCAGCTCGCGGCGCTGTGAGAGGAAGCTCACCACCGTTTGCGGGCGGATTTCCTTGTTGTTGCGCGTGACTTTGAGGCGCATGCCGCGCTGGAAACGGCCCGAGTAGACCCGCACAAAGGCGATGCGGTCGCGGTGCGCCGGGTCCATGTTGGCTTGGACCTTGAAGACCACGCCAGAGAACTTCTCTTCGGTCGGCTCGACGATGCGCTCTTGGGCTTCGCGCTCGCCGGGCGGCGGTGCCAGGGCGACCAAGGCGTCGAGGATTTCTTGCACGCCAAAGTTGTTCACCGCCGAGCCGAAGAACAGCGGCGACTGCTCGCCGGCCAAAAAGGCTTCGCGGTCCAGCGCCGGGGTGGCGGCGCGCAGCAACTCCAGCTCGTCGGCAGCGTTTTGAAAGTCCAGGCCGTAACGCTCGGCCAGCACCGGGTTGTCGAGCCCTTCGACCACCTCGTCGCCCGCGTTTTCCATCTTGTCGGCCCCGGCCTTGAAGACGCGCATGCGGTTGTGCTGGATGTCCATCACCCCCCGGAAGGCCTTGCCCATGCCCACCGGCCACGTCAGCGGCACCAAGCTCATGCCCAAGGTTTGCTCGATCTCATCGAGCAACTCCAGCGGCGCTTTGACCTCGCGGTCCATCTTGTTGACGAAGGTCAGGATGGGGGTGTTGCGCGCCCGGCAAACCTTCAACAGGCGCAGCGTTTGCTCTTCGACCCCGTTGGCCGCATCGACCACCATCAAGGCAGCGTCCACGGCGGTGAGCACGCGGTAAGTGTCTTCAGAGAAGTCTTGGTGGCCGGGGGTGTCGAGCAGATTGATGACGCAGTCGCCATATTCCATCTGCATCACGCTCGATGCCACCGAGATGCCGCGCTGCTTTTCGATCTCCATCCAGTCGGAGGTTGCATGGCGCGTGGCTTTGCGTGCTTTGACCGAGCCGGCGATCTGGATCGCGCCCGAGAACAGCAGCAGCTTTTCCGTCAGCGTGGTTTTACCTGCATCAGGGTGGGAGATGATCGCAAAGGTGCGACGACGGCGAATTTCAGTGGACAGGTCGGACATGGCAGCAACTCACGCAAAGTGGCGGTGCAAAACCTGCGATTGTCGCTGTTGGGCCGTGGTCTCCCATGCATGGCATCCTACAAGGCCCGTTCTCTCTTGTTGAAAGCACCATCGTGATCCTCGAAGTTGTTGATATCCATATCAAAGCCGACCAGCACGCGGCCTTTGAAGCGGCCGTGCATCACGGCGTCCAGACGGTGATTGCCCACGCCAAGGGCTACCGCCATTACCAGTTGCAGCGCGGCATCGAAAGCGCAAACCGCTACGTGTTGCTGATCTGGTGGAACACGCTGGAAAACCACACCGTGGATTTCCGCCAGTCCCCGGCTTTTGCCGATTGGCGTGCCATCGTCGGCCCGTTCTTCGCTCAGCCACCAGCGGTCGAACACTTCAACCCGCTGGCTTCGCCGCACGCGTCATCGGAACTTCCGGTCAACTTGCCCCACGCTTGATCGGGCCGGGAAGCATTCCATCACCCGCAGCCGGTAGCCGCGCCGCTCAAACACCGAGGTCCGCGCCCACAGGCCTCGGCCGGGCAGGGCCGTGCCGCTGGCGGCGCGCCATTCGCGCGCGACATGGCGGGTGAAGGGCTCGGCAGGGCCGTGATAGACGGCGCTCAAGGCGGAGCGCCGCACCCGGTGCGGTTGCTGGAAAAGCAGATCTGCCAGCGGCCGGCTTCCTAAACCACGGATGGCGCGCCACACCGTGCGTGACGCCCCGGGACTCAACACGGTGCGCGCAAACACCCGCGCTTGGTCCCCGGCAAAAAGCAGCACTTCGCGCACATGAACCGCCCGCGACGCTGGGCGATGCAAGCCCAGATCAACCGCCTCAACCGCATCCGCCCAACCATGACCTTGATGGCGGCGGCGTACCGTCACCGGCCCATACGCCGCCCCCAAATGCGCCGTGAGCGAGCCCCCCACGCGCAACCATGGGCGCAGGTCGGCAGCAAAGGGCAAAGAGGACGGGCGGAGCGGGCGCGGCTTCATAGGCCGCGAATGATAGGGTCAGCGCTCCGGTTTTTCAGGGCTGATGTGTCGCAATCCGGCGCTTGATACAGCGCAGCACGCCCCCGAGCAAGGGGATGTGTTCGTAGATCGACTCGGCGGCGTCCCAGTAGTCGCGGTGGCGGCTCACCAAGCCGTGGGCGTCGAAGTGCAGCAAGGTGCTGCCGTGGATGCTGTGTTCGCCCAAGCGCGGGTGGCGGAAGTGGCAGTCCCAACTCAGGAAGGCGCGATGCTCGGGCTCCAAGGTCTCGAAGGCGTCGAGCACGACAAAGCGCGGCACGTCGAGCGTGGCGTACATGTCGGCAAAGACCGCACGCACGCTAGCGCGACCTTGCAGGTGGTTGAAGGGGTCGCGGAAAGAGCAGTCTTGGCTGTAGAGCGCCGCCAGCGCATCCAAGCGCTCGGGGCCGAGTTGCTCGAAGTGCTCGATCAGGGTTTGCAGCGGGGTCGAGATCATGGCGAGCTTTCGCGGGTGATGCGGCGCAGCAGCGCTTGGCAGAGGCGGTGATGCAGCAGCCCCAAGATCGTCACCGCTTTGAGCACCCAGGTAAAGCGGCGCGGAAAGTGAATGTCGAAGCGGCCCTTGGCCCAGCCTTGAAGGATCGCTTGAGCCGCTTGCTCGGGCGAGCGCAGCGCCGGCATGGGGAAGTCGTTGTGCGCCGTCAGCGGCGTGGCCACAAAGCCGGGATGGATCACCGACACGCCCAAGCCAAGCGGTGCCAGCTCCAAGTGCAGGATCTGGGCCAAGTGGCTCAAGGCCGCTTTGGTCGGTCCATACGCCAGCGCCTTGGGCAAGCCCCGCCAGCCCGCCACGCTCGACACCAAACTGATGTGGCCGTGGCCCTGAGCACGCAGCAGCGGCAGCACGCCGTCCAGCACATGCAACGCGCCCACGTAGTTGATGGTTTGGTGCTGGAGCATCTGCGCCAGATCGAAGGCCGTGGCTGGCACCGGCCGGTAGTGACCGGCGCAGTAGAGCACCAGATCAAGCTGCGGGTGCAGGGCGCGCAGGCGCTGGAGGGCAGCGTGAATCGTGGCGGGTTTGCTGACGTCCAAGGGCAAGGCCGTGATCGCATCGGGGTGCTGCCGGGCCGAGGCTTCCGCTGCCACCGCTTGGAGGGCTGCGGGTCGGCGCGCTGAGATCACCACCTGCGCCCCCGCTTGGGCCAAAGCCAAGGCGGTGGCGCGACCGATGCCGCTGGAGGCACCGATGATCCAGACCACGCGCCCGCGCCAGTCGCGCAGTGGGGGGTTGTCGCTCATGGGGTCAAGGGAGTTTTAGGCTCAGGGCTTATCTCAGGGTTTGTGGAAGGCGAGGGTGACCTCGCCCAAGCGCACGCCCCACTTGCTCATGGTGGCGCGGTTGAGCAATGTGTGGTCGTCTATCAACACCATCCAGTCATCGAAAGCGACTTGGTAGTGACTGCCGCCCACGGGCAGGCTCAAGGTGTATTGCCAGCGCAGCACCGGGCCCGCCGCGCGGCCTTCGGCCTCGCCCACTACATCGGCAGCCCGGCCCACGTAGCCGCCGTCAGCGTTGCGTTGCAAGGTCCAGACGCGCCGCTCTTTCTCGCCGTCGCTGTAGAGAAAGTCTTCTTCCAGCACGCCGCTGTCCCCTTGCCAGTGCGCTTTCATCTGCACCGTAAAGCGCCGCCGGATGGTGCCAAAGCGGTCGGTGAACATGCCGTGCGCCACCAAGTCGCCGTTGAAGTACTGGCGCAGATCAAGCAGCGGGCGCTCGGCGGTGTAGTCCTGCACCTGCGAGCCGGCGCAGCCGCTCAGCACGGTGCTGCCCAAGGCAGCGAGGGCTGTAAGCACAGCAAAGAGGGCTTTCATGGCTTTTCCAGGGTGAACTGCACGACGTCGGTGTTGCCGGTGTCGAAGGCGGCTTCGCAGTAGTGCAGGTAAAAGCTCCACGTGCGCATAAAGCGGGTGTCAAAGCCCAGCGCCGGCATGCCCGGCGCTTCGTCGTGGAAGCGTGTCCGCCAGCGCCGCAGGGTTTCGGCGTAGTCGGGGCCGAAGCTGAGCTGGTTTTTCACCACCAAGCCGGCTTGGCTGGCGGCGCGGTGGAACTCGCTCACGCTGGGCAGCATGCCGCCGGGGAAGATGTATTGCTGGATGAAATCGGTCGAGCGGGCGTAGCGCTCAAAGAGATCGTCGCGGATGGTGATGCTCTGGATGCAGGCTCGCCCGCCGGGCTTGAGCAGCCGCGCGACCGCAGCGAAGTAGTCGGGCCAGTAGCGCCGGCCCACGGCCTCGAACATTTCGATCGACACCACGGCGTCAAAAGGCGCTTCCTCCAGATCGCGGTAGTCCTGCAAGCGCAGATCGACCCGTTCACGCAGACCACTGCCTTGGATGCGCTGTTGCGCCCAAGCGAGTTGTTCGGTCGAGAGCGTCACGCCCGTGACATGGGCCCCGAAGCCCCAAGCGGCGGTCTCGGCCAGACCACCCCAGCCGCAGCCGATCTCCAGCAAGCGGTCGCCGGTTTTGAGGCGCACTTCGCGCAGCGCGCGGTTCATCTTGGCGTGCTGGGCGTCCGCCAGCGACTGCTCAGGGCGGCCGTCGAACCAGGCGCTGGAGTAGGTCATGCCTTCGTCAAGCCAGCGGCGGTAGAAGGCATTGCCCAAGTCGTAGTGAGCGTGGATGTTGCGCCGGCTGCCGCTGCGGCTGTTGCGGTTGAAGGCGTGGCGCAGGCGGTAGGCCAGCGCGCCCCACCACGAGCCGTAGACCGTTTTTTCCAAGGCATCTCGGTTGGCGATCAGCAAGCGCAGCAAGGCGGAAACGTCCGGGCTGTGCCAATCCCCGGCGATGTAGCTTTCGGCCAGACCGATGTCGCCCGAGCGCAGCACGGCTGCGCAGACGTTCCAGTTCGGCCAGTGCATCACGGCGTGCGGTTCATCGGCGTGGCTTGGGCCATAGCGGCGCAGGCTGCCATCTGGCAAGCGCAGCTCCAGCGAGCCGTGGGCCAGCCGATCCAGCAGGCCCAGCACGGCCCGGGCGCTGGGCGGCAGCGTCAGGCTCAAGGGCGTGCTGGGCATGGGCGACAGGGTGCTTGAGGCGGTGTCGTGCATGGTCAAGGGCTCCGGTGGGGCGGTAAGGGGGGCGGGGTTGAGGAAGCGCGCGCCAGATGCAGCGGCACGCGCTTCAGCCAGAGCTGCAAGGCCTGCCAGTGAATGCGCAGCGTCACGCCCAAGGCAAAGCCGGGTTGTCGCCAAAACCGGGCGCGCAGGCTGCGGCGCGTCAGGGGTTCGAGCGCGCCGCTCAGGCTGGTTTGCAGCAGAGCACCGTCTTCATCCAGCAGCTCGATGCGCGCCACCATGTGCTCGGGGGTGCGCAAAAAGCGAAAGCGGTACTGGCCGGCGGTGCGGCAAAAGGGCGAGACCGCAAACACCTTGTCCGCGCTCAAGGTTTGGCCCCAGCGCAAGTTGCGCTGGTCGGGTGGGTGCAGCACGTAGCAGTGCCGCTCGCCAAAGGTGTTGTTGACCTCGGCGACGATGGCCGCCAGCGAGCCGTCTTGGCGATGGGCAAACCAAAAACTCACCGGCTTGAAGGCGTAGCCGAACAGGTGCGGAAAGGTTTGCAGCCAGATCTCGCCGTTGGCGTCCGCCACGCCTTCTTCGGCCAGCAAGCGCTCGAACCACGCCAGCGCGTCGGGGCCCCCCGTGCCGTGATCGCGCTCTTTGAAGGGCAGCGCGGCCCGCTGCTCCAAGCTGAGGCTGCGCATGGGCAAGAGCAGGAACCAGCCTGCGTAGGCAAAGGCGTGCTTGGCGGGCCGCAGCCGGGTGTGGCGGATCTGGCCCACGCCGATCAGGGCGTGATGGGCGTGATGAGCTGGCGCGGGTGCGGTGCCGGTGGTGGTGGGTGGTTGCGCCATGGCGGTTCAGCCTTGCGTGGCGTGCGCGGTCCGCAAAAGATGCTCGGCGGCGTTGCGCCCTGAGCGCAGGCCGTCTTCGTGGAAACCGTAGCCCGTCCAAGCCCCGCAAAACCAAGTGGCGTGCTGGCCTTGCAGGCTGGCCACTTGCGCTTGGGCGCGGATGGCAGCGCGGTCAAACACCGGGTGGGCGTAGTCGAAACGGGCCAGCACGGTCGATGCCGCTGGCTCGCGCACCGGGTTGAGCGAGACGATCACCGGCTGGGCGAAGGGCAGGGGTTGCAGGCGGTTGATGAGGTAGTGCAGGCAAACCTGAGGCGCGGCGCTGCTCCCGGTCGGGCTGTGCTCGTAGTTCCAAGCTGCCCAGACTTTGCGGCGCTCGGGCAGCAAGGCGGTGTCGGTGTGCAGCACGGCGTGGTTGCGTTGGTAGCTCACGGCACCAAGCACGGAGCGTTCCAGCGCGCTGGCTGAATCGCCCAGCATCTGCAAGGCCTGATCGCTGTGGCAAGCCAGCACCACGGCGTCAAAGTTTTCGCTGTGCCCTGCGGCGGTGATCACGGTGATACCTGAGCGGGTGCCGTGGCGAACGATCTGGTGGATGGGTGTGTTGGCCCGGGTTTGATGGATGCCTTTCAGCATGCGCCGCACATATTCCCGCGAGCCGCCGCGCACCGTGTACCACTGGGGGCGGTTGGCGACTTGCAGCAGGCCATGGTTGTGGCAAAAGCGAATCAAGGTGGCGATGGGAAACGCCAGCATCTGTTCGGTCGGGCAGGACCAGATGCAAGCCACCATCGGCAGCAGGTAGTCGTTTCTGAAGGCGGTTGAGAAACGGTGTTGGTCGAGGAACGCGCCCACCGACACATCCAAGTCGTGCGCCTCACCCTGTTGTGCCTGTTGTGCCTGTTGCGCCAAGCGGGTGGTGAGACGGTTGAAGCGCAGGATGTCGGCCAGCATGCCCAAGAACTTGGGGCGCAGCAGATTGCGGCGTTGGGCAAAAACGCTGTCAAGGTTGTTGCCGCTCCACTCCAGTGCCGGGTGATGGGGGCTGCGGCTTTGCACCGAGAACGACATCTCGGCGGGCGCGGTCGCCACCTCTAGATCGATGAACAACTGGCGCAGTAGCGGATAGGTGCGGTGGTTGAAGACCAGAAAGCCGGTGTCTACCCCATGTCGAACGGGTGTACCTTGGTCGTCCGGCAACGTGACATCGACCGTGTGGGCATGGCCGCCGAAGTGGCTTTCGGCCTCAAAAAGCGTCACCAAGCCGCCTTGGCTGGTTTGGCTCAAGTGCCATGCTGCGGCTAAACCGGCGACGCCAGAGCCGATCACGGCGATACGTTTGATCATCATGTGTCTTGGACAAAATGGCTTCTTGCCGGCAGTTTAAGGTAGTTTGTCCAAGACATACAATCAACCTGACCTATTCAATGGATATGCAATGAGTGCTGCCGATCTCTCCCCCGAGCCCACCGTTGTTGCTCGTCCGGCGCTCACCATCGCGGCCGTTGAGCGTGATACCCGTATCAGCAAAGACACGCTGCGCGTCTGGGAGCGCCGCTACGGGTTCCCACAGCCGTTGCGCGATACCAACGGCGAGCGGCTTTATCCGGGTGAGCAAGTCGAACAACTGCGCCACATCAAGCGCCTTATGGACGTTGGGCATCGCCCGGGTCGGATCGTGGGTTTGAGTTTGGCCGAGCTGTTGGCGCTCGACGCAGGCTGCGTGATAGAGGTGCCGCCACGCACCGAGGAGGGCGCACGCCACCTTCAGGAGCGCCGGCTCATGCTGGAGCTGCTGTGTAGCCACGATGTGCAGGCCTTGCGCCGGACCCTCGGGCAGGCTTTGTTGCGGCGGGGGCTGGGTGCCTTTGTCACAGAAATCGCCGTGCCCTTGCTGATCGATTTGGGTGAAGCTTGGTCACGGGGGCAGGTTGAAATCTTTGAAGAACACCTTTGCAGCGAGGTGCTTGAAACGGTGTTGCGCTCGGCCTTGGCGACGAGCCCCGAGTTGACCCATGAACCCCGACCCCGGGTGTTGTTGGCCACTTTCCCGTTCGAGGCGCATGGCATGGCGCTGTTGATGGCCGAGGCGCTGTTCAGCATCGAAGGTTGTTTGTGCATGAACTTGGGCACCCAAACGCCGCTGCGTGAGATGGCGCTGGCGGCTCGGGCACACCGGGCCGATATCGTCGCGTTGAGTTTCAGTCCGGCGGTTAGCCCGCATCAGCTCGTGGATAGCTTGGCGGAATTGCGCGCCGTCCTGAACCCCGCCGTGGAAATTTGGGCGGGCACTTCAGCAACTTTGTCGGTGCAGCGCCGTGTGGGCGATGGGGTGGTGCTTCTGAGTCGTTTGGAGGCGATTGCGCCCGAAGTGGCACGTTGGCGACAACGTTGACATCCAGAGGACCGGACTTAAGCCATGCTTTTCACAGCTCTTGCACGTTGAAACCCGGATGGCATGCCGTGTCAACGAGTTGTAAGCTAGTCTGCCCCAGTGGCGTTGTAACTCTTGGAACGCCTAAGCTTTGACACACGCGGAGACTGCTTCATGAATCACTCGATCCTTTCTACCTTCCGGTTTCCCGAGGGAACCTGTATCGCTCAAGCCCAGCCGCTCCTCAACACCGTGGTGACGGTGGATTCACCGGGTTTGGATGTGATGACCGACTTGACCAAGGTCAAGGCCGCCACCATTCAGCCGGGCACCTCCTTGGCTCAAGCCAAGCAGATGATGATTTATCAAGGGGTGCGCCTGCTCTTTGTGGTTGAGAACATGCCTTGTGTCGAAGGCCTGATCACCTCCACCGATTTGGAAGGTGATCGGGTGATGCGCGCTGTGGATCGCCGCGAAGTGCGTTTCGACGAGCTGGTGGTGGCCGATGTCATGTCGCCCTTGTCGGCGCTGGATGCCATCGATTACGACGACTTGACCCATACCAAAGTCGGCAAGGTCATTGCCACCCTCAAGCATCTTGGCCGCCATCACGTCTTGGTGGTGCAAAAAGCCTCGGTGCAGTCGGCCGCCCGCATTCGCGGTGTGATCTCGCAAACCCAAATTGAGCGCCAGCTTGGGCACTCGATTGGTTCGGCTGAAATCGCCAGCACCTTCTCCGAGATCCGCCAAGCCTTGGGACACTGACCTACTGACCCCAGCGTCTTCCCATTAAAACGCCCAGCACGTCTGGGCGTTGCTCTAAGCACATCCGCAGGGCCGAGCTACTCAGTGTTTTCACTCAAGACAATAAGGACATCTTTTCATAATATTTGTACGTTCTTATATAATAATTCTTATGAGTAGCCAGGGTGGACCGGATTCTGAGCGTGTTTTCGTGATAGCCGCCGACTTGTTCGGGCTGCTGTCTGCGCCTATACGCCTGCGGATCGTGTGTGTCTTGGCTGAGTCTGAGTTGAGTGTGCGGCAGTTGCTCGACAAGGTCGAAGTGAACCAGCCGAACCTCTCGCAGCATCTCGCCACCTTGTGCCGAGCCGGTGTGCTGGCGCGGCGGCGTGAAGGCTCACAGGTTTATTACCGTATGGCCAGTGATCGGGTGTTGCTGCTATGCCAAGCCGTTCAAGACCAAATGAACGGCACTCGACAAAACAATGTCATCTGAGGAGACCTTTGTGCATGTTGACGCAAAGCCATCGGGGCGGCTGATCAAAGCCCCAGAGAACTTTCTCGATCAGGCTGGTGTGCGCACTGTGCTGGCCGAGGCCAAGCAGGGCCGGCGCGATTTCATGCGGCACGCTTTTGCCACGGCAGCAGCCGGTGCCGGCGCAGTGGCTACGGGCAGCGCTTTGGCTCAGTCCAATCCGGTGCCGGTGGAAGGCGGGGACCCAAACATCCTGACACTGCCTGAGCACAGCACCAACTTGGGCCGGCCGGTGGCCATGGAAGGCTACGGCAAGCCCTCGCAGTTCGAGGCCAATGTGCAGCGCCGCCAAAGTCCGGGTCTGACCCAGACCGGCCAAGCTTCAGTGTCGTTTTGTCCATTGCAATCGCTGTTCGGCATGATCACGCCCAGCGGCCTGCACTTTGAGCGCCATCACCAAGGTTGGTGGGATATCGATCCCAGCAAGCATCGCCTGATGCTCAACGGCTCGGACGCCGCACTCATGAAGTCCCCCAAGGTCTTCACGATGGACGAGATCATGCGGCTGCCCACGGTGTCGCGTTTCCACTTCATCGAGTGCGGTGCCAATACAGCTGTTGAGTGGGGCAATGTGGCGGTGCCGACGGTGCAATACACCCATGGCATGGTCAGTTGCAGCGAATTCACCGGCGTGCCGCTGAAGATCTTGTTCGACATGTGCGGTGTCGATTACAAAAAAGCCCGCTACGTCTTGGCTGAAGGGGCCGATGGCTCCTCCATGACGCGCACCATCCCGATGGAATTGGTCGAGTCGGGCGAAGTGTTCGTCGCTTACGGCCAGAACGGCGAAATGCTGCGTCCTGAGCAGGGCTACCCGCTGCGCTTGGTGGTGCCGGGTGTGCAGGGTGTGAGCTGGGTCAAGTACCTGCGCCGCATCGAAGTGGGTGACGCGCCTTACGGGGCCAAGGACGAAGCCGTCCATTACATGGACTTGATGCCCAGCGGGCAGCATCGTCAGTACACCAACCTCCAAGAATGCAAGAGCGTGGTCACCACGCCGTCGGGCGGTCAAGTGCTGCTGGACAAGGGCTTCTACAACATCTCGGGTTTGGCTTGGTCGGGTCGCGGTAAGGTCACCAAGGTCGATGTCTCGACCGACGGCGGTCGCAATTGGCGCGCTGCGCGCATCGAAGGCCAAGCGCACAGCAAGGCGTTGACGCGCTTCAACATCGACTGGGTCTGGGACGGCAAGGCCGCGATCATCCAGAGCCGTGCGACTGACGAAACTGGCTATGTGCAGCCCAACTACAAGCAGCTGCGCGCCGTGCGCGGTACGCGCTCGATCTATCACAACAACGCCATCCAATCGTGGCTGGTCCAAGAAAGCGGCGAGGTGAAGAATGTTCAGCTTTCCTAAGGCCTTGCGCCGTCCGGCGCTGTTGACCCTGGTGCTGCTTGCGATGGGCGTGTCTGCGGTCAACGCCCAAGCACCGACCCCGGCGGGGTCGTATCCCGGTATTGGTCGCTCAGCCACGCCCAAAGAGGTTGCCGCTTGGGACATCGACGTGCGCCCTGACTTCAAGGGCTTGCCCAAGGGTTCGGGCAGCGTGTCGCGCGGCCAAGACGTTTGGGAAGGCAAGTGCGCCCAATGCCATGGCATCTTTGGCGAGTCGAACGAAGTGTTCAGCCCGTTGGTGGGCGGCACCACGGCCGAGGATGTCAAGACCGGCCATGTGGCGCGTCTGCTGGACCCCTCCTTCCCCGGTCGCACCACCTTGATGAAGGTCTCCTCGGTTTCGACCTTGTTTGATTACATCAATCGCGCCATGCCGTGGACGGCCCCCAAGTCCCTCAGTACCGATGAGGTCTATGCGGTCTTGGCGTACTTGCTCAACATGGGTGGGGTGGTGCCGGACGACTTTGTGCTCTCCGACAAAACCATCGCCCAAGCCCAGGCGCGTCTACCCAACCGCAACGGCATGACCTTGGATCATGGCCTGTGGCCTGGCAAGAGCATGAAGACCGCTGCCAAGCCCGACGTGCAGGCCACCGCGTGCATGAAGGATTGCTTGCCCGAGCCCAAGGTGGCGTCCTTTTTGCCCGAGTTCGCCCGTAACAATCACGGCAATCTGGCCGAGCAGAACCGCATGGTGGGTGCCCAGCACGGCGCTGATACCACCAAGCCTGCTGCGAATCACCTCGGCAAGTAAAGTTGCCGCTATCCCTTGTTCAGGACTGAAGGAGTTCATTCAATGCAGACCCGTCGCACCATGCTTGCGCACAGCGCCACCGTTGCCGGTTTGATGGCCGGTCTTGGCCTGTTGCCCCAAGCCGCTCAAGCCGCTTACGCTACGGCCGCTTTTGAAGCCAAAACCTTGGCCGATGTCTTGAAGGCCCTGGGCGGTTCCGCCCCGGTGCTCAGTGGCGAGGTGACCCTGACAGGGCCGGACATCGCTGAAAACGGTGCAGTGGTGCCGGTGGGTTGCTCGACCGCCTTGTCTGGCTGCCAGCGCATGCTGGTGCTGGTCGAGAAAAACCCCAGCGCGCTGTCGGCCATCTTCGACGTCACCGATGCGATTGAGGCGAGCTTCAACACCCGCGTCAAGATGGGCCAATCGTCCAACGTCTTCGCCGTGGCCATGATGGCTGACGGTCGTGTGCTGTACGCCCAAAAGGAAGTCAAGGTCACCCTCGGCGGCTGCGGCGGCTGAGCCACCTTTTTGCACCTTCCGCACCGTTCAGCACAGTTTTCAAGCTTTAGGAGAATCAAGATGGCAGATCCGATGCGCATTCGCGCCCAGGCCGCTGGTGACAAAACCACCGTGCGCGTTCTGATGAGTCATGAAATGGAAAGCGGCTTGCGCAAGGACCCAGCCGGCAAGCTGATCCCCGCTTGGCACATCCAAGACGTCAGCGCCACCCTCAATGGCAAGGTCGTGATGACCGCGCAGTGGGGCCCCTCGGTGTCGAAGAACCCGTTCCTGCAATTCACGATCAAGGGTGCCAAGGCGGGCGACAAGGTTGGCGTGAACTGGACCGACAACAAGGGCGAGAAGCGCAGCGACGAAGCGACGGTCAGCTGATCGTCGTCGCCAGCTCCGGCTCCACGGCGGCGGAAGCGAAAGCGTCCGTCGCCGTTCTTTTTTGCATCTTCTGGGATGACCATGAAACGACTCCTTCAAGCCGCTGGGCTGGCCAGCATGGCCGGTCTGCTTGTGACGGGCGCTGTGCAGGCTCAAACGAAATCGGCCGGGGACAGCATTGCTGAATACCGCGCCATGCTCGCCGACGGCAATCCGGCCGAGCTGTTCGAAGCCAAGGGCGAAGACCTCTGGAAGCAAAAGCGGGGGCCGAAAAATGCGTCCCTTGAGCAGTGCGATTTGGGCAAGGGCCCAGGCGTGATCAAGGGCGCTTTTGTCGAGCTGCCGCGCTATTTCAAGGACACCGGCCGGGTCCAAGATCTGGAAACCCGGTTGGTGAGCTGCATGGAAACCTTGCAGGGGTTTAACGGCGCTGAGATCGCTAAAACCCCCTTTGGCCAAGGTGAGCAGGCTAATTTGACCGCGCTGGCGACCTTCATTGCGGCTGAATCGCGCGACCTGCGTTTCAACTTGCCGCAAGAACACGCCCAAGAAAAGCAGATGTACGCCTTGGGTCAGCGGGCCTTTTTCTACCGGGGCGGTTCGCATGATTTTTCATGCGCCACTTGCCACGGCGAGGAAGGCAAGCGCATTCGCTTGCAGGAACTGCCCAACTTGACCAAGAACCCCGGCGACGGCGTGGGCTTTGCCGCTTGGCCGGCGTACCGCGTCAGCAATGGGCAGATGTGGAGCATGCAGCTGCGGCTGAATGATTGCTTCCGCCAGCAGCGTTTCCCGTACCCCGGTTTTGGCTCGGACGTGACCGTGGCGCTCAGCGTTTACATGGGCGTCAATGCCAAGGGTGCGGTTTCGGCCGTACCGACCATCAAGCGTTGATCGCTGCTGATTCCCAAGCTGACCCTTTTCAGGAAGAACACGCATGAAAAAGATCTTTGTTCAACGCACCGTGGCGGCTGTGGCTGCTGCACTGGTGCTGGGCGTGGTGGGTTGCGCCACCGGCCCGACGCTGGATCAGCAAGTCGCCGCCATGATGAAGGCCGACTTCCGCGATGAAGGCATCGCCAAGGTGGACCGTTTGCAGCAAGACGCCAGCAACGAGGTTTGCTCCAAGGCGCTGGGTGCCGCGCTGCCTGAGGCTGAAGCCAAGAAGATCGAGCAAGCCAATATGGCCACGGTCCACATGCCCTCGGATGGCAAGTTTTTGGGCGATTGGAAAAAGGGCGAGGAGTTGGCGCAGAACGGTCGCGGTATGACGTGGAGCGACAAGAGCATCGACACCAAGGCCAATGGCGGCAATTGCTACAACTGCCACCAGATCACCAAGGCTGAGATCTCCTTTGGCACCATCGGGCCGAGCCTTTACAACTACGGCAAGTTGCGCGGCGTGACCAACCCCGCCAGCGCTGATGCCCGCGCGATGGTCGAGTACACCTGGGGCAAGCTGTGGAACGCCCGGGCGTACAACGCCTGCTCGAACATGCCGCGTTTCGGCCACAACCACATCCTTGATGAAGGCCAGATCCGCGACCTGATGGCGCTGCTGCTGGATCCCAAGTCACCTGTGAATCAATAAACCCGGCCCGGAGTTTTTCTGATGAGTCTTTCCAAACGCGAATTCATGCAAGTGCTGGGGGCTGCTTCGGTGGCCGGCATGGCGCTGGGCCGTCACGCTGATGCCGATGCGGCCACAGCGCAAAAGGGCCTCTACGACGTGCCGACCTTCGGCAACGTCAGCTTCTTGCACATGACCGACTGCCACGCGCAGTTGAAGCCGATCTACTTCCGCGAGCCCAGCCTCAATCTGGGCTTGGGGGGGCAAAAAGGTCAGCTGCCGCACTTGGTGGGTGAGAACCTGCTCAAGAAGCTGGGCGTGCGTCCCGGCACCGCGCTGGCGCACGGTTTTACCTATCTCGATTTCGAGAAAGCCTCGCGCCGTTACGGCAAGGTGGGCGGCTTTGCGCACCTCGCTACCTTGGTCAAGCAGCTCAAGGCCAGCCGTCCCGGCGCGCTGTTGCTCGACGGTGGGGACACGTGGCAGGGCTCGGCCACGTCGCTGTGGACCAACGCTCAAGACATGGTCGATGCCTGCAAGCTGCTGGGCGTGGACGTGATGACCGGCCACTGGGAATTCACCTACGGCATGGAGCGCGTCAAGGAAATCATTGAGAAAGACTTCGCCGGCAAGGTCGATTTCGTGGCGCAAAACGTCAAGACCAACGACTTTGGCGATCAAGTCTTCAAGCCCTATGTGATCCGCGAGATCAACGGCGTGCCTTGCGCCATCATCGGTCAGGCCTTCCCGTACACCCCCATCGCCAACCCGCGCTACATGGTGGCCGACTGGGCCTTTGGCATCCAAGACGAGAACATGCAAAGGATGGTGGACGAAGCGCGCGGCAAGGGGGCCCAAGTCGTCGTCGTCATCAGCCACAACGGCATGGACGTGGACCTGAAAATGGCCAGCCGTGTGCGCGGCATCGACGCCATCTTTGGCGGCCACACCCACGACGGCGTGCCCTTGGCGGTGCCGGTGAAGAACGCCGGTGGCACCACGTTGGTGACCAACGCCGGCTCGAACAGCAAGTTCTTGGGCGTGATGGACTTCGATGTCAAGGGCGGCAAGGTGGTGGACTTCCGCTACCGCCTGATGCCGATCTTTGCCAATCAGCTCAAGGCTGACCCGGAGATGGATGCGCTGATCACCAAGATCCGCAAGCCTTTCGAGGCCAAGTTGAACGAAAAGCTGGCGGTGAGCGAAGGCTTGCTCTATCGCCGGGGCAACTTCAACGGCTCATGGGATCAGCTGATTTGTGACGCGCTGATCGACGTGCAAGGTGCTGATCTGGCCTTTTCGCCGGGCTTCCGCTGGGGCACCTCGCTGCTGCCGGGCGACGTGATCACGCGCGAATTGATGATGGATCAGCTCGCCATCACCTACCCCTATGCGACCCTGACCGAGATGAAGGGCTCGATGATCAAGACGGTGCTCGAAGACGTGGCCGACAACCTCTTCAACCCCGATCCGTACTACCAACAAGGCGGTGACATGGTGCGCGTGGGTGGCTTGCAATACACCTGCACCCCGGGTGAAAAGGCCGGCAGCCGCATCAGCGAGATGCGCCTCAAGGGCAAGGTCATCGAGGCTGACAAAACCTATCAAGTCGCTGGCTGGGCACCCGTGGGCGAAGATGCCTCTAAGGCCGGCAATAAACCCGTCTGGGACGTGGTCGAAACCTGGCTCACCTCCCAAGGCGGTCGCATCAAACCCCGCACCATCAACACCCCGAAACTCATCGGTGTGGCTGGCAACCCGGGCATGGCGGGCTGATGCTGGCCGCCCGCCACCTGCGCTTACGGCCTTGAGTAGGTGGCGCTGAGCTCGGGGTCAAAGGCCGGTTTGGCTTGAACGCCGTAGCTGCGGGTGGGGGCGGGCACCGGGACGAGGGGCAGGGTGGCGGCTTCGGTGTCGCGGTCCACAAGGCGGTCGGTGAGCGTGGCTGCGACCCACATGCTGCTGAGCGTGACCCAAGCCGTGAGGGTGAAGACGGCCGCCCCCGAGACCCCTGCGCCGACAGCGCAGCCCCCGGCCAGCATGCCGCCAAAGCCCATCAGCAGTGCGCCGACGATGTAGCGGCGCATCGACTGACCCCCTTGAAAACCTTCCAGCTTCAGCTCGCGCCACAGGGCGGCCGAGATGAAAGAGCCCAAGAAAACGCCCGGCACCAATCCCAAGTCGAACTTGAGCGCTTGACCCGGGGGCGAGAGCACCAGCATCAGGGTGTCAGCGGCCGGGCCGGTGAAAGAAAGGCTCTGGATGGGCAGCACGCTGTCAAAGGCGCTGCGCGACATCCAAAACGTGGCAAGCCAAGCCAGCGCGACCATCACGCCGACGCCAATGGCCCCAACCCAACCCCAGGTGTTGACGTGCTGCCGGCGCACCCAAATCAGGGCTGCGCCCAACCACAACGCCCCGAACAAGGCCCCACCTGCGTGACCGAAGCCGGTGATGACGAGCAGATCGCGGGCGCTGCCGCCATCCACCGTCCACCAGCCGGCGATCATGCTGCGCAGCGGTGAGAGCAAGCCCGTCAAGGCCGATTGGGCGGTGACTGCAAAGACCAAGCCCGAGAGCAGGGCGCGCAGATTGCCTTGGGCCGCCAGCACCAACAAGCGGCTGGAGCAGCCGCGCGCCAAGATCATGCCGATGCCGAACATTGCCCCGCCGATCACGGCCCCCGAGAGGCTGCCGCGTGCTGCGAGCTGGCGGGCGTCGCGCACATCCATCCAGCCCATCATGATGAACCCTTGGGTCAGCAGCACGGCGGTGGAAAACGTGAACAGCCAGACCGTGAGCTTGCCGTCGTGGGTGTGGCGGGCGAACTCGATGACCGCTGAGCGCATGCAAAAGCGCGAGCGCTGGGCAAAAAAGCCGAACAACAGGCCGATCAGCCCGCCGAGCAAAGCGCTGGTGCCGGTTTCACCCAGCTGGGTCATCAAGAATTCGAAAGGCGTGGTCATGTCATCTATTCCATCCATGGGCAAGTGAAGTCGATCAATGGATGCCGATCAATTCAACACATCGGCCCAAATGTTCTTGGCCCAAGCTTGGGCGTAGCGCGCTTCGAGATCGTTGCGCACGTCCGACACCCCGCCTGAGCCGCCGATGGTGAAGAAGCTCTTCTTGATCGTCTCGTACTCGTGCACGCTGGCCACGTGGATCACTTCGGTATCGGAGACGAAGCTCATGCAGACGTTGGTCAGCATCGGGTGGGGGTTGATCTCCATGTCTTGCAGCTCGGCCACCAGCGCAGCGGCGGTGACTTTGGCGTGCGAGTTGGCCATGTGGCCCGACTTGGGCATGCCATACGCCACTTGGATCGAATCGCCCAACACATGGACATGTTTGGCAGCAGTGGATGCGAAATTGAGGAAATCCACGTTGCACCAGCGGCCGTTGGCGTTGGCCAAGCCGGTCTGCACGGCCAAGGTGCCAGCGCTCATCATCGGCAGCACGTTCAAGACATCCGCTTTGACGTCGTCTTGCACATCGAACTTGATGACGCCGGCCTTGGCATCGACCGCCACGGCTTTGTGCTGAGGGCGGTACTCAAGCATGTCGCCGTAGAGGTCGTGCCAAGCCTTCTTGAACAGCGGCCCCTTGGACGTCACATCTTGATTGGCATCCAAGATGAGTACTTTCGATTGGGGTTTGTGCTTCTTGAAATAGGCCGCGACCACGCTGGCACGCTCATAGGGCCCGGGTGGGCAGCGGTAGGGTGCTTCGGGGATGGCGATGGCAAAGACACCGCCGTTGGGCATGGCTTCAAGTTGGCGGCGCAGCGCCATGGTTTCGGGGCCCGCTTTCCACGCTTGCAGAATCTGACCGGCATCGCTGGCCGCTTTGAGGCCTTCGACGCTGTCCCACATCATGTCCACGCCCGGGGCGATGACGAGCTTGTCGTAGCTGATGGTGCTGCCACCGGCCAGCTTCACGCTGCGTTTGTCCACATCCACCGATGCAACCCGGTCTTGCACGATGGTGACGCCGTGTTTGTTGCGCAGACCCTCATAGCTGTGGGTGATGTAGCTCATCTCGCGCTGACCGCCGATCACCAAGTTCGACATGGGACAAGAGATGAAGGCTGGGTTGGGCTCGACCATCACGACGTCGATGCGGTGGTCCGAGAGCAAGCGCACGTACTTGGCCGCAGTGGCCCCGGCATAACCGCCCCCCACCACCAGCACCTTGGCTTTGGACGGCACCCCGTTGTGGGTGAGGGCGACACAGCCGCTGATCAGTCCCAGTGAGCCCAGTCCGCCGAGGGCGGCCAAGCCTTGGAGAAGATCGCGCCGCGTGGGGCTGAGTGTGTGGGCCAAGATTTTGTTGCTGTTCTTGCTCATGGGGCTCACTTTTGGGCGGCGAAATAACCGGCGACCGCTTCGAGCTGTTCCTGCGAATAGCCCTTGGTGATCTGATGCATGATCGTCGCCGGCCGTTGGCCAGAGCGAAATGCCATCAGCTGATTCAGGATGTAGTCGCGCTCCAGCCCGGCCAGTCGAACCAACGCCTCTCCTTCGACGGCCCGTCCATCGGTGCCATGGCAGTGGGCACAACTGGAGGCCAGTGAGCGCAGGTGCAGCCGTTGCTGCTCGGGCGAGGTGGCGGCTTGTAGCGGCTGTGCGCCCAAGAGCAGACCCATCAGGCCCACGAGACCGATCAGACCTGCCCACGGAGCGATCATTCTGGGTGAGTGGGCGGGCAGCCGAGGGCTAAGCGAGGGGTTCATGCGTGGCTCCTGTGGGTCGGATGGGCGCGTATAGTGCCCAATATCACTGTATACGAATGTGTCGTTATCCTATGTCATTGCGGATCAGTTGTGGGTTGCTGTGGGTCGCCTTGATGGCTGCGGGTGCTGTGCATGCGCAACGGGTCGAACCCGCCACCGTGCCGCTGCAACTCGTGCAAGTCGCGCCGGCCATCTACTTTGTGCAGGGCGAGTCGGCCATGGGTTCTGCGGCCAATCAAAACTTCATCTCCAACGCGGGCGTCATCGTCACGGACGGCGGGGTGGTGGTGATCGACGCCTTGGGCTCACCGCCCTTGGCGCAGCGCCTGATCGACGAGATCGCCAAGATCACGTCGCTGCCGATTCGCTGGGTGATCGTGACGCACTATCACGCCGACCATGTCTACGGTTTGCAGGCTTTCCGCGCGCTGGGTGCCAAGATCGTGGCGCACAGCGCCGCGCGTGAGTACCTTCAGTCCGACACCGCGCGCTTGCGCATGGAGGCCAGTCGGCAGGAGCTCTTTCCTTGGATCGACGAAACTACCCAGCTCCAAGACCCCGATCAATGGCTAGAGGATCAGCCGTTGCACCTCAAGGTTGGCTCCATCGAGTTGGTGCTCAAACACGTTGGCCCGGCCCATACGCCTGAAGACCTGGTGGTTTACATGCCTGCGGCGGGGGTGCTGTTTGCTGGTGATCTGGTCTTTCGTGGGCGGGTGCCTTTTGTCGGCCAGGCCAACAGCCGGCGTTGGATCGACGCGCTCGACAAGCTTTTGGCGTTTGACGCTCGCATCGTCGTGCCGGGCCACGGGGCGATCTCGACCGACGTTGGCACCGATTTGCGCCAGACCCGCGATTACTTGGCTTATCTGCGCCAGACCATGGGGGAGGCCGCCGCCAACATGGAGCCCTTCGAGGAAGCCTACGCCCGGGTGGATTGGTCGCGGTTTGCCAAGATGCCGCTCTTTGCGGTGGCCAACCGCATGAATGCCTACAACACCTATTTGCTCATGGAGCAAGAAGGCAAGAAGCCGTGAAGCCCATGAAGCCCGTCATCCCGCGACGCACGTTCCTCTTGTCGAGTGTGGTGACTTTGACGACTTTGGCGGCTCATGCTGCGCCCCCCAGCGTGGGCGAAAAAGTCCACTGGCCGACGCTTACCCTGCTCGATGGCCCCACCTTGGCACCCGCTCAATGGGCCGAATCAGCCACGGTGGTGGTCTTCTTCTCGACCAGTTGCGGTTTTTGTCGTCGCCACAACCCACACATCGAAGCCTTGTTCCAACGCGCTGACCCCAAGACACTGCGTGTGATCGGTGCGGCCCAAGATCACAGCGCCGACGATGTGCGGCGCTATATGCGTGAAGGCGGCTATCACTTTGACGTCACCCTTGACGATGGTCCGTTGCGCGCCGCCTTGAGTGCTCGCAGCATCATCCCGCTCACCTGCGTCATCGACCATCACGGTATCTTGCGCGAACACATCCCCGGCGAAATGGCCGAAGACGATGTGCTTGGTTTGATCAAGTGGGGGGCTTCAGTGGCCGCGCAACCTTTGCCGTAGCGGCTGCTCGAAGAAGCGGAAGGAGAGGTAGGCCAAGCCGATCACCGCCAAGATGGAGGCGAGGATGCCGAGGCTGGCTGAGCCGCTCCAGCTTTCGGTGACCCGGCGCACCGGGTGCATCACCAAGGGGTGATAGAGGTAGATGCCGTAGGAGATCTGGCCGATCAGCACCAAGGGCGCGGCGTTCAGGAGACGGGCGAGCACGTGGGTGCCTTGGGCTTCAAGAATCACCAAGGGCAGCAACATGGCCACGAGCAGGGGTTCGATGGTGTAGCCGAAGAGGTATTTTTCGACCATCGAGTGGCGCAGAAACATCGTGGACAGCAGCAGCCCGGTGCCCACGGTCCACAGCACCCAGCGGTGGCGGGCCAGTGCCTCAAACCCGTGTCGCCAAGACGCCGACTTGAGCATCGCAGCCAGCAAGCAGCCCATGGCGAGTTGGTCGGTGCGTGTTTCCAGCGAGCGATACACATAGGCATCGCTGGCCCCAGAGTCGATGATCAAGAAAGCTTTGAGGATCCAAAGCGCCCCAATCGCAAGGGCCAAAACCGGCACCAAGGGCTCATGACGGCGCAGCAGCACGATCAGGATCAGCGGCCACAGCAGATAGAACTGCTCCTCAATCGCCAAGGACCAGCAGTGCGCAAGGTAATGGGTTTGCGCCCCGGTGAGTGCTTGGTAGTAGTTGATGACGTAGAAGGCCGACGACACCACCGCGCCCCAAGGCACCGGCTTGTCTTGCGCCAGCAGCAGCAGCAGGCCGGCGCAGAGGTAGGCCAAGAGCGCCGGCATCAGCCGCGCAATGCGGTGCCGGTAGAAGCTGAGCAGGCCGATGTGGCCGTGGTGTTCGTTCTCGCTCAGCAGCAGCCAAGTGATCAAGAAGCCGCTGAGTACGAAGAACATCTCCACACCCAAGCCGCCATCCACCACCGCGATGCCCCACAGCGTGCTCAGCTCGGAGTGATCCAGCAGCACCAGCAACACGGCCAAGGCTCGCAAGGCATCCAACCCCGCAATGCGCGGGCGACCCAAGATGGCCAACAAGGTGGGCGGCTGGGGTCGAGTCGGTCGGGTAAGTGGGGCCACCCATGCAGGGCGGCCTCGGGCGTCGAGATCCATGCCTGTGCTTGTACAGGAGCAAGCACGGCCCAGAGGGGCCTTTCGGGGCGGGCTCCCCCACTTGCATGGGGCAGGCGTGGCTTAGTGCCGACAAGACCCCCCGCGTTCAGCAGGGGACACTGGTGCAGGTCTCGATCACTGCTTTGCGTAAAAACCAGGCCGCGTAGCCCATCGACAGGGCGACGCAAAGCACGCTGTTGCCGACCACGCTGAGCCAAAACATCAGGCGAAACACGCGTTGGTCGCGCTTGTGGTGCAGCATCTGCTGCGCCAACAACGCCCCTGGCCAGCCCCCGAGCAACGCCAAACCGTGCAGGGTGGAGTCTGGGATTCGGTCTTCCTCTTCGCCTTCGGGGCTGTGAGCGGCGCGTTTGTCTTTGGCGTAGGCGATGAATGCCACGATGCTCATCACCAAAGGCCAAAGCAGGCTGATTTTGGGGATCTTCCAGACCGCACTGATGAACAGGAAAAAGGCCAGAAACAGCGGAATGGCAAAAAGGGTCGGTACGTCCCACGACGAGGCCGGTGCGGCGGCCGGGCTGCGGCGCGGTGTTTGCGTTGGTGGTGCTTGTGGTGGGGTGGCTGAATCGACAGCTTGTGTGGACTCGCTGGGGGTTGATGCCGCTGCCGATGCCGATGCGGGTTGGGAAGAGGTGAGTACGCGCACGTGCATGGCGCGCTCGCGGCCCTTGGCACTGAGCTCGACGTCAAAACTCACCTTGTCATTGAGTTGGGGCCGTGGAACACCCGGATCGAACGACATCTTGCCCACCAAGATGTCCTTGCCCCCGTGGGTGGGCTGGATGAAACCGAAGCGCCGTGCTTCGTCCCAAGCGATGAATTGACCTTCGATGCGCATGATGACCTTATGAATTCATGGCTGTGGCCCATGCCGTGCGTCAGGGCCGCCGAACCTGTCGTCCAGGTCCAAAGCCTCCCCACCACAACGCCCCCGCATTGACCAGCAACAAACCAGCGTAGGTGAGCATTTTGCCGTCATGGCCGCTCAAAATCATGCCTGTGAGCAAAGTGACGAGATTGGCCCCGATGGCCCATGCCGCCATGGGCTGCCAGCGGGTGGTCCGTAGATCCTTACGCCACAGCAGGCGTGCCAATCCGGTGCTGATCAAACCCACGGCAAAGGCCGGTGCAACGAAGTTAACAAGGTGCCAAAAGGCGTCAATGAGACCCATGAGTTTTGCGCAATCTTACAATCGGGGTTATGAGCGTCGTAGCCCTGAGCCTGAACCATCATTCCGCACCCCTTGATCTGCGCGGTCGGTTCGCGTTCGCCCCGGAACAATTGTCGCCGGCCTTGCAAGAGTTCTGCGTCAACCTGGCCAAACTCGGTCCCGAGGCGGCGCTGCTGTCCACCTGCAACCGCACTGAGCTGTACGTCGCGACCGGCTCGCATCGGGCTTCGTCGCTGATTCGGCCGGCCTTGGAATGGCTGGCGCAGCGCGGGGGGGTGAGCCCGGATCAGTTGATGGATCACACCGTCGTCATGGAAAGCCACGCCGCCGCACGCCACGCTTTCCGCGTCGCCTCGGGGCTGGATTCGATGGTGCTGGGTGAGCCGCAGATCTTGGGCCAGATGAAGCAAGCGGTGCGCGAGGCCGATGCTGCCGGGGCTTTAGGCACCACGCTGCACCAGCTTTTTCAGCGTTCCTTCTCGGTGGCCAAGGAGGTGCGCACCTCGACCGAAATCGGCGCGCACTCCATCAGCATGGCGGCCGCAGCAGTGCGTTTGGCGGCTCAGCTTTTTGAAGATCTGAGCCGTATCCGCATCCTCTTTGTGGGTGCCGGGGAAATGATCGAGCTGGCGGCAACGCACTTTGCGGCGCGCAACCCAGAGCACATGTCGGTGGCGAACCGCACGCTGGAGCGCGGCGAGAAATTGGCCTCGCACTTTGGTGCCGAAGCCATGCGGCTCGAAGATGTGCCGGCTCGTTTGCATGAATTCGACGCCGTGATCTCCTGCACCGCCAGCCCCGTGCCGATCATTGGTTTGGGGGCGGTCGAGCGGGCGCTTAAGGCGCGACGTCGGCGGCCCATGTTCATGGTCGATCTGGCCGTGCCGCGCGATATCGAGCCTGAAGTGGCGCAGCTCGATGACGTGTACCTCTACACCGTCGATGATTTGTCGGCGCTGGTGCAGACCGCCAGCGAAAAGCGCCAAGCGGCGGTGGCTCAAGCCGAAGCGATCATCGAGTCGGGTGTGCAGAACTTTGTGCATTGGATGGACCAACGCTCCACGGTGCCGCTGATTCAGGCTTTGCATACCCAAGCTGAAACATGGCGTCATGCGGAGCTTGGGCGGGCGCGCAAGCTCTTGGCCAAGGGCGCATCCCCCGAGGACGTGCTGGAGGCCTTAGCGCGCGGCCTGACGCAAAAGATGCTGCACGGTGCCTTGGCTGAGTTACACAACGCTGATCCGGTGCAGCGTGCGCAAATGGCGACCGCTGTAACCCGGCTTTTTTTGCGCGGTGAACGTCCCCAAGGGGCCGATGCAACGACCCCTTTCGCAGATCGTTCCCGTTGACCCCCTTTCTTCGTCTTCAGCTTGATCGCCAGCCGCTGCGCTTGGCCGAGATCGACGCCGCCTTGGCAGAGCCGGGTGTGGCGGCTGATTTGGGCCGCTTGCGCGCCCTGAACCGCGAATACGCCCAAGTGAGCGAGCGGGTGGGCTATTGGATGCAGTTCACGCAGCGCGAGCGCGATCAGGCTGAAGCTGAGGCCTTGTTGGCCGACCCGGCGTTGGACGCCGAGATGGCCGAGATGGCGCAGGAAGAAATCCGCGCCGCCCAAGCTGATCTGGCGCGGCTCGAAGCGGTGCTGCATTTGGCGTTGGTGCCGCGCGACCCGGATGATGAGCGCAACGTTTTTCTTGAAATTCGCGCCGGTGCCGGTGGCGATGAATCAGCCTTGTTTGCCGCCGACTTGCTGCGCATGTATCTGCGTCACGCCGAGCGTCAAGGCTGGAAGACCGAACTGATGTCGGCCAGTGAGTCGGATCTGGGCGGCTACAAAGAAGTGGTGCTGCGCATGGAGGGCAATGCGGTGTACGCCGCCTTGAAGTTCGAGTCAGGCGGCCACCGTGTGCAGCGTGTGCCGGTGACCGAATCTCAGGGCCGCATCCACACCAGCGCTTGCACCGTGGCGGTGCTGCCCGAGCCCGATGCGACCGAAGAAGTCACCATCAACCCGGCCGAGTTGCGCATCGACACCTTCCGCGCCAGCGGTGCCGGTGGGCAGCACATCAACAAGACCGATTCGGCGGTGCGCGTCACTCACTTGCCCACCGGCTTGGTGGCGGAGTGTCAGGACGATCGCTCGCAGCATCGCAACAAAGCCAAAGCTTTGGCGGTGTTGGCGGCGCGTTTGCGCGACCGCGACCGGCTGGAGCGCCAAAGCCGCGAAGCTGCGACGCGCAAGAGCTTGATCGGTAGCGGCGACCGCAGCGACCGCATCCGCACCTACAACTTCCCGCAAGGGCGGCTGACCGATCACCGCATTCACCTCACGCTCTACAAACTCGACGCCATCATGGACGGTGCTTTGGACGAAATTCTGACCGCGCTGCAAACCACCCGCGCCGCTGAGCTGTTGGCTGAATTGGAAAACCGTTGAGTGCTGTGCCTTGCCCCTCCCTTGCTGAGACCCTGATCCAAGCCCGCACCTTGGGCGTCGAGCGTTTGGATGCTCAGCTGCTTTTGGCGCATGTGCTGCGTTGCTCGCGTGGCTGGCTCATTGCCCACGATGACGCCGCGCTCAGCCCCGATCAGGCTGAGGCTTGGGCGCGGATGGTGCAGCAGCGCGCCGAGGGTGTGCCCTTGGCGTACTTGACTGGGCGTCATGAGTTTCATGGTCTTGATCTGGATGTGACCCCGGCGGTGCTGGACCCTCGCCCCGATACCGAAACCTTGGTCGATTGGGCTTTAGAGCTGCTGGCCAGCCACCCTCATCCCACCCCACAGGTGGTCGATTTGGGCACCGGCAGTGGCGCGATTGCCTTGGCGCTGCGCTGTCGCAGTGCCGCCCACACAGCGGTTTGGGCGGTCGATGTATCGCCGGCAGCGCTCGACGTGGCGCGTTCGAACGGTGAGCGTTTGGGCCTGCCGGTGCATTGGTTGCAGGGCAGCTGGTTCGAGCCTTTGATCGGCCAGCGCTTTGACATGATCGTCAGCAACCCGCCCTACATCGCTGAAGGCGACCCACACCTGGCCGCGCTGCGTCACGAACCCTTGTTGGCCTTGACCTCCGGCGCGGACGGGCTGGATGCGATTCGGCACATCGTCGATCAAGCGCCCGACCATTTGCTGCCGGCCGGTTGGCTGTTGTTGGAGCACGGCTATGACCAAGGGCCGGCAGTGGCTGGCTTGCTGCAAGTGCGTGGTTTTCGCCACATCACCCACCGCCATGACCTTGCCGGGCACTGCCGCTGCACGGGCGCGTGCTTTGCCGTATAAAGCCAGCTTCCCAGCCTTCTTCACCTTTCTTTCCCTCTCTTCGACATCATGAATCCTGTTCAACAGCGCATTGACGACCTCGTTAAGACCCACACCGTGGTTCTGTTCATGAAGGGCACGGCCCAGTTCCCGCAGTGCGGCTTCTCAGGCCGTGCGGTGCAGATCCTCAAGGCTTGCGGCGTGACCGAGCTCAAGACGGTCAACGTGCTCGAAGACGAAGCCATCCGCCAAGGCATCAAGGACTACGCCAACTGGCCGACCATCCCGCAGCTCTACGTCAAGGGTGAATTCGTCGGCGGCTCGGACATCATGATGGAGATGTACCAAGCCGGCGAGCTGCAAGAGTTGTTCAAGGCCTGAGCCGGTTTTCTCCTTCCGATGTCCACCGTACCTCGCTTGATCCTTGGCATCACGGGTGCGTCCGGGGCGGTTTATGGCGTGCGCCTGCTGCAACGGGCTCGTGCCCTTGGCGTGCGGACCCATCTGGTGGTCACGCCTGCGGGGGTGATCAACGTGCATCACGAGCTGGGCTTGGATCGTAAGGCGCTTGAAGCCTTGGCGGATGAAGCGCACGCGCCCGGTGATGTTGGGGCTTGCATCGCCAGCGGCAGCTTCACCACCGACGCCATGATCGTCGCCCCTTGTTCCATGAAAACCTTGGCCGCCGTGGCCCATGGTTTTGGCGACAACCTGCTCACCCGCGCTGCTGATGTCACGCTCAAAGAGCGCCGCCGCCTGATCCTGATGGTGCGCGAAACCCCGTTCAACCTCGCCCACCTGCGCAACATGACGCTGGTGACCGAGATGGGCGGCATCATCTTCCCGCCGCTGCCGGCCTTCTATCACCGACCACAAACCATCGACGAACTCGTCGATGACACCGTCGAGCGCGTGCTGCAACTCAGCGCCATCCCCCAAGCCACGCCCAAGAGCTGGGTGGGGGTGTGAGAGGCGGGCGGTGGGGGCTGATGCGGCTCTAAGCGTCTTAACGGGCGGGGTTGGGTGATGCTTCCGCCGCGACCGCACTCGCACATCTGAATCCCAGCCATTTGGTGCCGTTGTCTTCGTCCGGGGTGGCCCAGCGGACGGTGGTGCGGACGTCGGGGAGGCGGTTCAGAAAGGAGCCGCCGCGCATGACGTGCTTTT
>NZ_JBYSVC010000031.1:0-28167 GCF_057922285.1 Leptothrix toolikensis (SeqCode) | reverse complement strand
ATCGCCCTTTGGACGAAGTCTTGGCCATGCTGGATGCGGTGATCGCCACCGAGGGCGAGGCCGATGTGGTGCAGATCTCGGGCGGTGAGCCGACCTTGCATCCGCAGCTTTTTGAGATCCTTGACGCTGCCCGGGCGCGCCCGATTCGCCACTTGATGCTCAACACCAACGGGCTGCGTATCGCCCAAGATCCGGCCTTTGCCGAACGGCTGGCGCAGTACGCCCCGGGGTTTGAGATCTATCTGCAATTTGATTCGCTGGAGCGCGAGCCCTTGATGCATTTGCGCGGGGCCGATTTACGCCGGATCCACGAGCAAGCTTTGGCGCGGCTCAATGCGCTGGGGCTTTCGACCACCTTGGTGATGACGGTGCAGCGCGGGGTCAACGACGAGGAGATCGGCGCGGTGATCCGCCACGCCACGCAACACGCTTGTGTGCGCGGCGTGACCTTGCAGCCGGTCTCGGACGCTGGCCGTTGCGAAGGCTACAGCGCCCCGCAGCACCGGCTGACCTTGAGCGAGGTGCGGCGCAAGGTGGTCGAGCAAAGCAACTTGTTCACCGCTGCTGACATGGTGCCGGTGCCCTGCAACCCCGATACCTTGGCGATGGGTTACGCCTTGCGCACGCCCACTGGCTTGCAGCCGCTGACGCGCTGGCTGGATCCGGCGACCTTGGTGGCCGGTGCGGCCAACACCATCGTCTTTGAGCGTGATCCGGGCTTGCGCGAGCGGCTTTTCAAGGTGCTTTCAACCGGCCACTCGCCGGAGTCGAGTGCCCGTTGCTTGAGTGATTTGCTGTGCTGCTTGCCGCAAGTCAACGCGCCGCATTTGAGCTACGCCGATGTGTTTCGGGTGCTGATCGTGCAGTTCATGGATGCGCGCTCGCTCGATATCCGCGCGCTGAAGAAAAGCTGCATCCAGATGGCTCAGCCGGACGGTCGGATGATCCCCTTCGAGGCCTACAACCTCTTTTACCGGGGTGACCGTGCCGAGGCTCGCAGCCAACGGCCGATTCGCTTGGTTTGACGCCGAATCTGGCGCTGAAGACGCCGCTTGATCAACCGCCCCAAACGCCAAGGGTGCGATGAGCGCACCTTGAGCAGCAAGGCGTCCTTCCAAGGCACCCAGCGCCGGTAAAGGTTGGCGAACCACTGAATGCGCATCAAGGCGGGCTGGGTGAGGATGAAGATCCGCGCGACCACGGCGGTGCCAGCCAGTTTGGCCAACACAATCACCGCGACACCCAATACGGTGTGACCTTGGCTGATGGTCCATAGCGCCAATAGCTTGACTGGCAGAAGCAGGGTGCCTGGCGCAAAAAAAGCCACCAAGGCACCGTAGGGCGGCAAAGCGGTAATCCGACGCTCAAGCCAGCCGATCACCGGCAGATGGGCCAGCCAGCCCATAAAGCGCATCAAGGGCTCCCAGCCCCATTCTTCGAAGAGCACCACCAAAGCCAGAATCAAGCTCAGCGCGGTCTTGAACACACGGAAAAAACTTCGCACCAGACCCCCTTGCAAACATCAGAAATTATCGGCTACAATTGCGTTCTCTTTGCGGGAATAGCTCAGTTGGTAGAGCGCAACCTTGCCAAGGTTGAGGTCGCGAGTTCGAGTCTCGTTTCCCGCTCCAAACAAAGTCAAAAAGCGTCGCTTCCAAGCGGCGCTTTTTGCTTTCTGGCCTACCTTGGCATGGGCAGCATGCTGACCTCGCAGTCAAAGTCGAGCCAGCGGGTGGCGACATCGCGCAGACGGTTTACCGAGCCGCTGGTGTAGAGCTGTACCTTGGATGTTGCCTCGGCACGTTTCTTGTGCGGTGTGGCGGTGGCAAGAAGACGGCGTTGCGCTTGTCGGGCGACCGCTTCAGCGGTGTCGATCAGCACCACGTTTGAGCCCAGCGCGGCTTGGATGTGATGGGCGACGAAGGGGTAGTGGGTGCAACCCAACACCACCGTATCGACTTGCTGCTGGCGCAGCGGCGCGCAACAGGCTTCGACCCGTTCGCGCACCGACAAGGCATCCACATCCCCCGCTTCAATCGCGCCCGCTAAACCGGGGCAGGCTTGCAAGACCAAGGTGGCCTGATCGGCAAAGCTGGCCGCCAGCCGTTGGAATTTTTCACTGCGCAACGTCCCTTCGGTGGCGAGCACGCCGACTCGACCCTGTGTGCTTTGGGCCACGGCCGGCTTCAAGCCGGGCTCTACACCGACCACCGGCAGATCGGGCCATTGCGCGCGCAAGCTTTGGGCCGCCACGGCGGTGGCGGTGTTGCAGGCGATGACGAGCACATCAATCTGTTGCGCTACCAAAAACGCCGCCACCACCTCAGAGCGTTGCCGGATGAAGGCGTCACTGCGCTCGCCGTAGGGTGCATGGCCGGAGTCGGCCACGTAAATCAGCTCGCTCTCGGGCATCAGGCCGTGCAGCGCCTTGAGCACCGACAGCCCACCCAAGCCCGAGTCAAACACCCCGAGGCGAGCTGGATGAGGGTAAGTCGGACGAGTCATGCGCAAAGTGTGATGGGCGCGGCAGTCTAGCCGATGCCTTGGCGGGCACGTAGAATCCAGTTAACGTTAACGTCAACTTGTGAACTTGAGGAGCACGTCGCATGAAGGCATTGGTACCCGTCAAGCGGGTTGTGGATTACAACGTCAAGGTTCGCGTCAAATCCGACGGCACTGGCATGGATATCGCCAACGTCAAGATGAGCATGAACCCCTTTGACGAAATCGCCGTCGAAGAGGCCGTCCGCCTGAAAGAAAAAGGCGTGGTCACCGAGATCATCGCCGTGTCCTGCGGTGTCGCGCAGTGCCAAGAAACCCTGCGGACCGCTTTGGCGCTGGGTGCGGATCGGGCCATTCTGGTCGAGACGAGTGAAGAACTGCAACCACTCGCCGTGGCCAAGCTGCTCAAGGCGCTGGTGGACAAGGAACAACCGGGTTTGGTGATTCTGGGCAAGCAAGCCATCGACGATGACTGCAACCAGACCGGCCAAATGTTGGCTGCGTTGACTGATTGGCCGCAAGCCACGTTTGCGTCTAAGGTCGAAGTCGCTGACGGCCAAGTCAAGGTCACGCGTGAAGTGGACGGTGGTCTGGAAACCGTCTCGGTCAACTTGCCGGCGGTCATCACGGCCGACTTGCGCCTCAATGAGCCGCGTTACGTGACGCTGCCAAACATCATGAAGGCCAAGAAAAAGCCGCTGGAAAACATCAAGCCGGCTGACTTGGGCGTGGACGTGACCTCGCGTCTGAAGACCCTCAAGGTCAGCGAGCCGCCCAAGCGCGGTGCAGGCATCAAGGTGGCCGATGTGGTCACGCTGGTTGAAAAGCTCAAGAACGAAGCCAAGGTGATCTGAACATGAGCGCTCTTGTCATTGCAGAACATGATCAAGGCCATCTGAAGGCCGCAACCCTCCACGCCGTGACGGCGGCCCTTGCTTTGGGCGGCGACGTCGATGTGCTGGTCGCTGGTTTGAACGCGGGTGCTGTGGCGCAAGCTGCGGCCCAAGTGGCTGGGGTGAACCAGGTGCTGCACGCCGATGGTGCAGCCCTGCAAGACGGCTTGGCCGAAAACCTCACCGCGCAGATTCTTCAAATCGTGGGCACCGGTGCTACCCGTGCTTACAGCCATGTGCTGTTCGCCGCCACCGCCAGCGGTAAGAACGTGGCACCGCGTTTGGCGGCCAAGCTTGATGTGGCTCAGATCAGCGAAATCACCCGCGTGATCAGCGCCGATACCTTTGAGCGCCCGATCTACGCCGGCAACGCTGTGGCCACGGTGCAGAGCTTGGATGCCATCAAGGTCATCACCGTGCGGACCACCGGCTTTGATGCTGCCGCTGCCAGCGGCGGGGCTGCCTCGGTGGCAAGCGTTGCTGCGGTGATGGATGCGGGCACCAGCCGCTTCTTGGGTCGTGAAGTGACCAAGAACGATCGCCCGGAGCTGACCGCTGCCAAGATCATCGTCTCCGGGGGCCGGGCACTGGGTTCGAGCGACAAGTTCAACGAGGTGCTGATGCCCTTGGCGGACAAGCTCGGCGCTGCGCTGGGTGCCAGCCGCGCTGCTGTGGACGCGGGTTACGCGCCCAACGACTGGCAAGTCGGCCAGACCGGCAAGATTGTCGCGCCGCAGCTCTACATCGCTGCGGGTATTTCAGGGGCGATCCAGCACTTGGCCGGCATGAAGGATTCGAAGGTGATCGTGGCGATCAACAAGGATCCAGAAGCGCCGATCTTCTCGGTGGCCGACTACGGGCTGGAGGCGGATTTGTTCGCTGCCGTGCCTGAGCTGGTCAAGGCGCTGTAAGCCGATCCTCCTCTTGCCCTTCCCCCGTCCCCACGAAAGATTCGAGCCATGACTTACCGCGCTCCCGTCAAGGACTTCCTGTTCGGCCTCAAGGAATTGGCCGGCTTGGAGCAACTCACCCAGCTGCCGGCTTTTGAAGCAGCGGGACTCGACACGGCTGCGGCTGTGCTGGAGGAATGTGCCAAGTTCAACGAGGGCGTGGTCGCACCTTTGAACCGGGAAGGGGACATCCACCCGTCGTCGTTTGACGGCGGCGAGGTCCGGACCACACCCGGTTTCAAGGAAGCGTTTGAACAATTCGGGGCCGGGGGCTGGCAAGGTTTGCAACATCCCGAGGACTTTGGCGGCCAAGGCTTGCCCAAAGCCATTGGGGCGGCTTGCATCGAGATGATCAACAGCGCGAATTTGAGCTTTGCGCTTTGTCCGCTGCTGACCGACGGGGCCATCGAAGCGCTGCTCACGGCCGGCTCACCCGAGCAGCAGCAGACGTGGATCCCGCCGATGATCGAAGGCCGTTGGACCGGCACCATGAACCTGACCGAGCCGCAAGCGGGCTCCGATCTGGCGGCCGTGCGCACCAAGGCCGAGCCGCAGCCGGACGGTTCTTACAAGATCTTCGGCACCAAGATTTTCATCACCTACGGTGAGCACGACATGGCCGAGAACATCGTCCATTTGGTGCTGGCCCGGGTGGTGGATGCGCCCGAAGGCGTGAAGGGCATCAGCCTGTTCATCGTGCCCAAATTCATGGTGAACGCCGACGGCTCTTTGGGCGCGCGCAACGACGCGCACTGCGTCTCCATCGAACACAAGATGGGCATCAAGGCCAGCCCAACAGCGGTGCTGCAATTTGGCGACCACGGTGGTGCGGTGGGCTATCTCATCGGCCAGGAAAACCGTGGGCTGGAGTCCATGTTCATCATGATGAACGCCGCCCGCTTTGCGGTGGGGGTGCAAGGCATCGCGGTGGCTGAGCGGGCCTATCAAAAGGCGGTGCAGTACGCCCGGGATCGCATCCAGTCTCGGCCGGTCGATGGCTCGCTGCCGGCCGCCGGCCCGATCCTGCATCACCCCGATGTGCGCCGCATGCTCATGACCATGCGCGCTTACACCGAGGGTTGTCGCTCGCTGGCACTGGTGGCCGGGGCGGCCTATGACACCGCGCACCAGCATCCCGACGCCGAGACGCGCAAGGCCAGCCAAGCTTTCTACGAATTCATGGTGCCGCTGATCAAGGGCTACAGCACCGAGATGAGCTTGGAGGTGACGTCCTTGGGCGTGCAAGTTCACGGCGGGATGGGTTTCATCGAGGAAACCGGTGCGGCGCAGTACTACCGCGACGCCAAGATCCTGACCATCTATGAAGGCACCACCGCGATCCAGGCCAACGATCTTGTCGGCCGCAAGACGGCGCGCGACGGCGGTCAAACGGCCCGCACCATCGCCGCGCAAATCGAGCTGACCGAAGCCGCGCTCGACGCCCGCGACGCGGCCTCGCAAGTTGTCGCCCAGCGTCTCAAAGCGGCCCGGCTGGCCTTCCTTGATGTGGTGAGCTTCGTCGCCACCCATGTCAAGACGCAGCCCAACGCGGTCTTTGCCGGTTCTGTGCCGTACCTGATGTTGGCTGGCAACCTGATGGCCGGCTGGCAAATGGGCCGCGCCATGCTGGCCGCCCAAGACAGCTTGAACGAAGACGAGGACACCGCCTTCATGCAAGCCAAGATCGCCACCGCCCGCTTCTACGCCGAGCACATCCTCGTCAAAGTGCCGGGCTTGCGCGACAGCATCGTCCAAGGCGGTGATTCCGCCTGCGCGCTGGCGCTGGAGGCGTTTTGAACACCCTCGCCGCTTGGCCTGGGCGGGCGGCGTTGCCTGTCATCGGTGCGCCGCTGTTCATCATCGGTAACCCCAAGCTGGTGATTGCTCAATGCACGTCGGGGGTGGTGGGGGCGATGCCGGCGCTCAATGCGCGGCCGGCGGAGCAGTTGGACGACTGGTTGGCTGAGATCACCGAGGCTTTGGCAGCTTGGGATGCGGCGCACCCGGATCAACCGTCCGCGCCCTTTGCCATCAATCAGATCGTCCACAAAAGCAACGACCGGCTGGAGCGCGATTTAGCAGTCTGTGCCAAGCACAAGGTGCCGATCATCATCACCTCGCTGGGTGCGCGCAGCGATGTCAACGCGGCCGTTCACGCTTGGGGCGGGGTGGTGTTGCATGACGTCATCAACAACACCTTCGCCCAAAAAGCCATCGAGAAAGGCGCGGATGGCTTGATCGCGGTGGCGGCTGGTGCCGGGGGGCATGCGGGGGTCAAGAGCCCGTTTGCGCTGATCCAAGAAATTCGCACCTGGTTTGACGGCCCGCTGGCCCTCTCGGGGGCCATCGCCACGGGGGGCGCGGTGCTCGCCGCCCAAGCTTGTGGAGCCGATTTCGCCTACATCGGCTCAGCTTTCATCGCCACCGACGAGGCGCGCGCCGCCGAGGCCTACAAGCAGTGCATCGTCGATTCGACCAGCGACGACATCGTCTACAGCAACTTGTTCACCGGCGTCCACGGCAACTACCTCAAACCCTCGATCCGCGCAGCCGGACTCGACCCCGATCACCTGCCCGAAAGCGATCCAAGCGCCATGAATTTTGGCGGCGATATCGCTGCCAAAGCTTGGAAAGACATCTGGGGCTGCGGCCAAGGCATCGGTGCCATCGACGCCGTGCTGCCTGCGGCTGAACGGATCGCCCGCCTGCGACGCGAATACGCTGAGGCCCGTTCTCGGCTGATGGCTTGATCGACGGAGGTTTTGCGATGGACTCGAATGGTCGCCGAGCGCTGGTTTTAGGGGCGGCTTCAGCCGCCTTGGTGGGTGGGTCGGGGTGCTTCACCATGCTTTCGAAACCATACGCTAAAAAAGTTTTCATACCAGAAAAAGAATTGTTCACCGATACCATTCAAGCATTGGGACGACCGAGCGAATCTTTACTGAAGGAAATAAATATTCCAGGTGCAGTTGTTTTCTTGGGTGTGAAGCATGCTTACTTTTTAGTAGAGGGTGGCGATAAAATTCTTCAGTTTGCTAATCATCCTTATCTAGCGGGAATAAAATTTGAACTCGTGTTCAAGCAGAATGCCTATATAAAAGATGGCATGGTATGGGGCCGGCTTTATATTCGTTATGGCGAAAAAGGCGTTCTTTTGAGTTCAAACGAAATAGCTGCGTTAAAAAATCTTGGATTTGATCTGCATTTCGAAGGATTTTTTGCTGGTATATCTTTGAGTTTTAGAGGTAAATCTTACCCGCCTATTGACCTTTCAAAATCAGGTTTTGGTGCTTTGAAGCGTACCTATGACTTAACTTTTTACGAGCCATCGACGTCTGCATCAGAGGTGTCATGGAGTGGCATTCTCACAAAACTGCCCTTGACCTTGGCTTTAGATGTAGTCACTTTGCCCATACAACTGATCGGTTTCCCCGTGACAATCATGACCATTGCGGCGGGTAGCCAATTTTGAATGGTTTGGGATGATCCGAGATCCTTTGATCGCTCACGCCGTTCACTACGTTTTCGAGTGGCTGGCCTTGGCTGGCGGGTTTTGGCTGTATCGGCGCATTCGTGCGGCCAAAAGTGTCGGGTCGCCGCTGTTGGGTGCCACAGGTTTTCCGGTGGTGGCTGGGTGTTTAGTTGGGGCCGGACTGGGCAACAAGCTGGTGTTTTGGCTGGAGTATCCCCATCTGTGGGCCGCGCAGGCTGGCGATATCTCGGTTTGGTTTTCGGGGCAGTCGATTGTCGGCGGCTTGTTGGGCGGCTGGCTGGGTGTTGAAGTCGGCAAAAAAATCGCTGGGGTCCGCAGCCGAACGGGCGATGATTTTGTACGCCCGATTCTGGTGGGTATTTTGATCGGCCGCATCGGTTGTTTTCTGGCCGGCTTGAACGACGGCACCTACGGTCTGCCCACCGAGATGCCGTGGGGTATCGATTTCGGTGATGGCATCCCCCGGCACCCCACGCAGTTGTACGAATGGCTCTTGGCCGCTGCCGCCTTATCGACGCACCGCTGGTGGACCCAAGCGTTGGCGCACGAAGCCGGTTTGGCATTTCGCGCCCTGATCGCAACTTACTTGCTTTGGCGCTTGCTGATCGACGCGATCAAACCCGTGCCCTATACCTATCCCTTGGGCCTGAGCGGCATTCAGTGGCTCTGCCTCATCGGCCTGCTCGCCATGGCTTGGGAGCGCAGCTGGCGGCGCAGTGATCAGGCTCCTGTGGCCTCCACCATCAACTGAATCTTCTGGCGGCCTTGGAATTCGTCGAGGCTCAAGCGGAAGGCGAGGCGGGTGTGGTCGGGCAGGGGTTGGGTGTGTTGGAACCAGATGGCGTCGCGCAGGGTGGCTTGGGGGTCGTCGTCGAGGCGGATCTGGAGTTTGAGGTGGTTTTCGCCGACGCGGCGCTGCGAGACCACAGTCACGTCGTTGACGAACAGCGGCGCTTCAAAGGCTTGGCCCCAGACCTGCGACTGGAGCAGTTGCACGGTTTCGGTGGTGAAGTTTTCGACCGCCAGCGGCCCGTCGGTGAGCAGTTTGCGTTGCAAGGTGGCGGCGTCGAGTTGTTCGCGGCCGATGCGTTCCAGCGCTTCGCGGAAGGTGCCCAAGTGTTCTTCGGCCAAGGTGCAGCCAGCGGCCATGGCGTGACCGCCGAAGCGTTTCAGGACCTCGGGGTGCCGTTTGGCGACCAAATCAAGCGCGTCGCGCAGATGAAAACCGGCAATCGAGCGTCCCGAGCCTTTCAGATGCCCATCCAGCCCCCGGGCAAGGACGAAGACCGGGCGATGCCAGCGGTCCTTGAGCCGCCCGGCGACGATGCCGACCACGCCTTCGTGGAAGGCGGGATCGAAGATCACCAGCACCGGGGGCCGGTTTGGGTCTTGCGCTTGCGTGGGGTCGAGGTGCGCCAGCATGGCGTCGGCCTGTTCGCGCATGCCAGCTTCGACGTGGCGGCGCTCGCGGTTGATGGCGTCCAGCGCTTGCGCCAGTTCAGCCGCCCGGGCGCGGTCGTCGGTGAGCAAGCACTCGATGCCCAAACGCATATCGGCCAGGCGGCCCGCAGCGTTCAGACGCGGGCCGAGGGCGAAGCCCAAGTCCTGGGTGCTGGCGCGGGCGGGATCGCGTCCAGCGGCGGCAAAAAGGGCCGCCAAACCGGGTTGAAGGTGGCCGGCGCGCATGCGCTTCAAGCCTTGAGCCACCAGTCGGCGGTTGTTGGCGTCCAGCGCCACCACGTCAGCCACAGTGCCCAGGGCGACCAAGCCGAGCAGGGCGTCGAGCCGAGGCTGGTTGCGGGCGTCAAAGGCACCGCGCTGGCGGAGTTCAGCCCGCAGGGCCAGCAGCACATAGAACATCACGCCCACGCCGGCCAAGGCCTTGCTGGCGAAGGGGCAGTCGGGCTGGTTTGGGTTGACGATCACGTTGGCTGCGGGCAGTTGCACCACGCCGCCCGGGGCTGCGGGCAAGTGGTGATCGGTGACCAGCACCTGCCAGCCGCGCTGCCGGGCGTGCGCCACGCCCTCCAAGCTGGCGATGCCGTTGTCCACCGTGATCAGCAGCCCCGGGGTGTCGGCTGAGGCATCTTCCGTCGATCCGAGCGCTAGATCGACGATGGTGGGCGTCAGGCCGTAGCCGTGTACGGTGCGGTCGGGCACCACATAGGCCACTTGGCCAGGTCGTGCGCCCAGCAAGCCCAAGCCGCGCAGCGCCACCGCGCAGGCCGTCGCACCGTCACAGTCGTAGTCGGCCACCACCACTATGCGCTGACCGGCTTGCAGGGCGTCAGCCAGCAGCGTGGCGGCGGCTGTGGCACCAAGCAGCTGCGTGGGCGGCAGCAGCTGGCCCAAACTGTCGTCAAGCTCAGCGGCGTTGCCGACCCCGCGTGCGGCGTAAAGACGCGCCAAGAGCGGATGAACACCGGCTTGCTCCAAGCTCCAAAGGGTGCGTGGTGGGGCATCACGCCGGACGAGGTGGGGAGAGGTCATGGGTGAGGTGGTCGCGCAGCAGGGTTCGGATCGAGAGGCATCAAAGGGCCGCCAACAAGGGCCCCACGGGATTCGGTTGCCAGCGCTGTCCCAGGCTTTTGAGCTGATCAAGCCACGAGGGCCGGGGATGGCTGTCAAACGTCTGCGCATGCCGCTCACCGCAAAGCGTGAGCCGGATGTGTTCGCCGCGTTGTACACGGGCCACCAAGTCGGCCATCAACTGGGCGTCGAGCGCACGCCACGTCTGGCACCATGCGGCCCAGTCACCCGCCAGCAGCGGGGCGCGCAGGGCGTCTTCAAGCTGAATCGGCATGTCGGGTGTGGTTCGCTGGGCTTGGGGGCGGCCGCAGCCGCTGATCCAGAAGGAGTTGACGCTCAGCTCGCCACGCGCTTCGCGGGCTTGGTTGACGGGGTGCTCGTGCCAGAGCATTTGCGCTTCGACTTGCAAGCGCCGCAGGCGCCGGGCCACCGGGCTGGTGTCGTGCAACCAAAGATGGATCGAGTGGCCGATGGCGCGGTCGAGCGACGCGGTGGGCAAATCGGCTAACACCGCATGGCGGGTGTACCAGCGCAACGCTGCGCCCCAGTCCAGCGGCCATCCTTCGGCCTCAAACGACGGTTGCAAGGTGGCCAGCAAGGCGTGGGATTCTGCCGCGCTGAGGTTCAGCCCCGCCGGGTCGAGCATGCTGATCTGGTCGCTGCCCACATGCCAGTGGCAGGGTGTGAGCAGGCCCCAGCCGGTGGTTGTGGTGGTTGTTGTGGTCATCGTCGATCCCAAGACGCCGTCTTGCTGCGCGCCAAGGGCCGCCAACGGCCAGTGGCCGTCGCTGCCTTGCCAGCCCCAAGCATGGGCCAGCACGGTTTCGTGCGGGATGCTCAAGCTGTCGTCATCGCCTTCAAGCCGCCTGCTTTGGCGCATCAGGCCGAGGAGTTGGCGTAGATGGGGCCACTCGAAACGCTGGTGATCCAGGTGCGCCAGCGCAGCAGCGCCCGCTTCAGAAGCGGCCGAGGCGTGGGCCAAGATCAGATGTAAGCCCATGGGGTGCTGCTGCCAAATAGAGGGGTGACGTTGGAGCCACTCAGACAGACTTGGTTGCGGCCCCCGGCCTTGGCGGTGTAAAGCGCTTGGTCGGCCCGGCTCAAAGCGGTGTCGAGGGTCAGGCCGGTGTGCATTTCTGCCACACCGAAGGAGGCTGAAAAATGTAGCTCGGTGGGTTCCACACAAGCGCTGGCCAAAGCCATGCGCAGGCGTTCAGCGGCCTTGTGGCCTTCCTCGACACTTGTGCGTGGCATGAAAATTAAGAATTCCTCTCCCCCCCAACGGGCCAGCAAATCGGCCTCGCGCAACAGGCTTTTGAGGGTTTGGGCCGTCAGGCGCAGTACGGCGTCGCCCACTTGATGACCATGCTGATCGTTGATGGCCTTGAAGTGATCGAGATCGAGAAGGATCAAGGTAGCCGCCTCACCGTGGCGGCGCTGGGCAGCAAGGTCAACGCGCAAACGCTCATGGAAGGCGCGGCGGTTGAGTAAGCCGGTCAACTCGTCAAAAGAAGCCAGTTCTTGGGCGCGGGCCAAAGCGGTGGCCAACTGAGCATTGACTTCCGCCAAGGCTTGGCCTTGTTGAGTCATGGCGCTGAGCAAGTTGCGGTTCTCGGTTTCGGCGGTCATACCCGCATGGTGCTGGGCATGCAATTGCAAACCATGGATCAGCGACAAGCTGGCGTAGGCAAAGCTGCCCGCCAGTAAAAAGTAAGCGTAGGGATCGTCGTAACTCCAAAGAATCCGCAGGAATTGGATGCCCCACATGCCGCCCATAAAGAGTTGGATCCCCCGGCGGGTCAGGGCTGCGGTGTTCATCATCACGGCACTTACCCCCACCAAAATGATGATCAAGGCGTGGGCATGTAGGTTCGGGCCCATGGGGTGGGGCAGCATCCAAGCGGCCGAACCCCACGTGACACCGGTGCCAAACAGCCCCCATTCCAACGCGCTGAGCCGACCTTGACGCAAAGCGAGCCCAGCGGGTTGGCTTTGGATCTGCCGACACAGGCGATAGTTGTAGCCCATGCTGAGCAGGCGCAGCGTGATAAACGCCAGCAGCGTTTGCCAAGCCACGTGGCCGAGTTGGCTGATCACAACCAGCATGATCCCGACGAAACTGCTCTTGATTGACATGAGCGTGCGTTCAGCCAAGAGGGTCAGTTGCTCGGCCTGAACCTCCGTTTCGGGGCTGGCAGCAGCACCGACAGGGTCAGCTGAAGATAAAGGAGGTTGAAGCATCGTCATGAACCCTCAAGGGTACAGGCAACTGAGCTTCTTCGGACCTTAAGGCCAACCCTATAGCATCCCCTCCCCATGAACTGGTTCTACGAAATTCGCATCGGCTGGCGTTACACCCGCGCCGGCCGCGCCGGGCGGCGCAATGGCTTTATTTCCTTCATCTCCGGCGTGTCGATGCTGGGGATTGCCTTGGGCGTGGCCGCCTTGATCATCGTGCTGAGCGTGATGAACGGCTTTCAAAAGGAAGTGCGTGATCGCATGCTGGGCGTGATCGCCCACGCTGAGGTTTTTGCCACCGACGGTGCTCCATTGGAGGATTGGCAGGCATTGGCGGCTCAGATCCGCCAACAACCCGAGGTCAAGGCGGTGGCCCCTTTTGTGTCTTCCCAAGCCTTGATCGCGCGTGGTGATGAGATGAAAGGCGTGATGCTGCGTGGCATCTCGCCCGTCGATGAAGCCACGGTGACCGCTTTGGGAGCGCAATTGCAGCAAGGTGCCTTGGCCGGCCGCTTGGTGCCGGGCGGATGGGGCGTGGTGCTGGGCTCGCAGCTTGCCCGTTCACTGGGTGTGGCTGAGGGTGATGTGATCACGGTGGTCACACCCAACGGTCAAACCACGCCGGCGGGCTTTGTGCCACGTCTCAAACAACTCACGGTGGTGGGCACCTTCCACGCCGGGCACTATGAATACGACAGCAGCATGGCGCTGATGCATATCGACGACGCCGCTCGTCTCTTTCGCAGCGGGGGCCCCCAAGGGGTGCAGCTGCGCTTGGCAGATCAGAACCAGGCGCGTGAAGTGGGGTTTGCCTTGGGGCGTCGCTTGGGTGAAGGTTGGCGCGTGCGCGATTGGACCCGAACCAACGCCGCTTGGTATGACGCCGTGCAGATCGAGAAACGCATGATGGGCATCATCTTGACCCTGATCGTGGCGGTGGCGGCTTTCAACTTGGTCTCCACTTTGGTGATGACGGTAACCGACAAGCGTGCCGACATCGCTATTTTGCGCACCTTGGGGGCCAGCCCACGCTCCATCATGGCGTTGTTCATGGTCCAAGGGGCAGCCTCAGGCGTGATCGGTACGGCCGCCGGGGTGCTGCTTGGCTTGGGTATTGCCTTCAACATCGACGTTATCGTCCCGGCTTTGGAGCGTTTGCTGCACGTCAATTTCTTGCCGGGCAGCATTTACCTCATCACCCGCATGCCCAGTGACCCCCAAATGAGCGACATCATGCCGATCGCCTTGATCTCGCTGGTTTTGGCCTTTTTGGCCACCCTGTATCCGAGCTGGCGCGCCAGCCGCGTCAATCCTGCGGAAGCGCTGCGTTATGAATGAATCGCCGGTTCTGATCGCCACCCACTTGGGCAAGCGTTACCACGAGGGCGGTGCCGATGGGCTGGATGTGCCGGTGCTCCAAGGGGTGGATCTGTGCATCAAGCGCGGCGAGATCGTGGCCGTGGTGGGCGCTTCGGGCTCGGGCAAGAGCACTTTGCTGCATTTGCTGGGGGGTCTAGATACGCCCAACACCGGGCGGGTTGAGCTGATGGGCCGCAACTTGGCCGACATGGGCGCGTCCGAGTTAGGCCAATGGCGCAATCGCTATCTGGGATTTATTTACCAGTTCCACCATCTTTTGGCTGAATTTAGTGCCGAAGACAACGTGGCGATGCCTTTGTTGATTCGGCGCATGCCCTTGGATTTGGCCAGAGTGCAGGCGCGGCAGTGGCTGGAGCGCGTCGGTCTCGGATCGCGGGCTCGGCATCGCCCGGGTGAGCTTTCAGGGGGCGAGCGTCAACGGGTGGCGATTGCGCGCGCTTTGGTGGGCGCACCAGCCTGTGTTTTGGCCGATGAGCCGACCGGCAACCTAGACCGAGAAACGGCGGCTGGCGTCTTTGCCGTGATGCTGGCCTTGGCGCGTGAGCAAGGTACTTCGTTTGTGGTGGTGACCCACGATCCCGGACTAGCCGCTCGCTGTGACCGTCAGCTCACCTTGGATCGGGGTTGTATCAGGGACGCCAAGCCAGGGGGGTGATCACCTCACTCCAGTGCTGGCTGATGTCGCTGACCAACGCATGAAAGCCCCGACTCTCTACGCCTTGATGCGCCCGATCCGCACTGTCTTGACTCGACCAAATCAAGCCGGGCAGGGTTTCGGTGAGGTTGGTTTCGGCATGCAGATAGACGAAACCCGTGCGTATATCCACCAAGGCGGCCGTGAGGCGTGACCGGATGGTGACGGTTTGATCGACTTGCAAACTCCGTTTGAGGCGTGAGAACGGTGCAGCAGCATCCTGACCCACTTGCACTTGGGTGTCGATGGAGTAGAGCAGGGCCACGTCGCCGATGTGGGCCTCAGCCAGTTTGCGGCGCAGATCCAAGGGTGTATTGAGGCGCTCAGGGACCAAGCGGCGCGGTACGGGGATCAGGCTAGCGACTTGGGGCAGATCGGCCAGTTGCGCCAAATCAGCATCGCTTTCCACGTCGCGGACCGTCAACACACAGTACCGGCCCTGGCCATGGCAGGGCTCGTAGACGGTGGGGTAGCCCGCGCGCTGCATGCGCACCAAGACCAATCGCAGGGGCAGCATGGCGGCGGGTTGACGCCATGCGGTGACGTTGCTCTCATCGGTGTTGTCCGGGCTTGCTTCGAGCATTTCATGCACGGCCAAACCCATGCCGGGAGGCCTATAGCTGGCGCATGACCCCAACAAGCAGCTCATCATGGCTAAAGCCCAGACCATGGTCGTTCGGGACTTCTTGGACAAGGGCATCAGACGTGGCATGGCGGGGGTGAAGCGGTCTCTGGGCAAGCATGTGAATGTACCGCGCACAGTGTCGCGCAAAGAACCCCCAGCCTAGGTGATAGGGCCATGAAAAAGCGAGCATGACTTGCGTCAGTGCTCGCATGAATCACCGTACAGCATGGCTGCACGGCGCAGGGGAAAAATGAAACTTTTACTTGGTCTTTTTCTTGGCTGCGGGGCCAGAAGCCGTGACAGCGGGTGCCGAGGCTGCCATCGCTGCCGATGCCATGGCATCCTTGCGTACCCATTCAGGTTGCAAGCGGGACATATAGTCCGACAGGGCTTCCAGATCCTTGGCGGTCAAACCCTTCAGGCGCTTGTTCATGTCGGGATGACCATTGCCACGCTTGCCTTCTTGGATTTGCTCCAGCTCGCGCAGCAAGTAGCCGTAATGCTGACCGGCCACCGATGGGTAGAACTTGCCGGCGACACCTTCACCGAAATCACCGTGGCAAGTACCGCATTCACGATCGTTGTAAAGCGTCTTGGCACGAGCCAGTTCCGACGGATCGCCGGCACCCTTGCCGTTTTCCTTCGTGGTCCGGCCCTTGGACAGAAACTCGGCGATGTCGGCCAGTTCCTGTTGAGTCACAGCGTGCTCGGCGGCAAAAGGCTCCATCTTCGGATTGACGCGAATCCCGGCACGGGTGTCGGTGGCTTGCTTCAAGATCACTTGAGCATGCTGCCCGGTCAGACGCGGGTAAGTGCCGTCCACCAAGCCGATACCGCTGTCTTTGTGGCAGCCACGGCAGCCACGGTAGGCTTCACGGCCCCGAGCCGCATCGCGGTCCAGTGCCAGCACCAAGGGCAGCTCGGGTGTCATGCGATCCCAGCGGTAGTCCTTGTTGCCAAAGCCGATTGGGCTGGCAGAGGTTTCACCCGTTTGAGCTTGCGCCATGGCGGCGAAGGGCAAAGTCACAGCCCACACCAACAAGGGGGCGATCCATTTGAGAGCCTTCTTCATTTCTTCTCTCCTTCTGCGGCGGCTTCTTCATCCCCACCTGTCAAAGTTGCAACGTATTGAGCGACAGCGTCGATTTCTTGATCGGTCATCCGTTTGGCCACGGCCTTCATGGCGTCGCGGCTGTCATTGGCCCGCTCACCGCTCTTGAAAGCCTTCAGCTGTGCAGCAATGTAAGCCGGATATTGACGGGCCAAGCGGGGATACTTGTCCGAGCCACTGCCATCATCGTTGTGGCAACCCGCGCAGGCTGGCACAGCACTGCCGACGATACCGTCGTCATAGATGGTCTTGCCATCACCCGCCAACTTCGGATCATCGGGCGGTGCGGCCTTGCGTTTTTGTTCCGAGAAATGCTTGCCCAGTCCGGCAAACTCACTCGGTTCAATGGCTGCAACCATGGACGACATGATCATGCTGGCACGGCGTCCAGCCTTGAAGTCGCCCAGTTGCTTGACGATGTATTCCTGATCGAGGCCAGCTAACTTGGGATAGTCGGGCACAGGGCTGTTGCCATCCAGGCCATGACAGCCGGAGCAAACTTCCAGACGCTCCGCCAGCGTTTCAGCACTGGCGTGGGGGGCCATGGCGACTGCACCAGTGGCGGCCAGCGTCAAGACAACAGACCGCAACCAGCGAGCCGCCGGCTGGCCTGTCAGGGCTTGGGATTTTTTGCGGGTCACTGTTCGTCCTTCACAAAGAGGGTAGAAGAAGAGAGGGAACACAGGCGCGGTGGTTATGAAAAGGGCGGGAAGCCTTGCGACATCCCGCCCTGCGCTTTTCAGCGGTTTCCTATGACAGGGGAGGCCCCTATATTAGTACGCCGTTTCAAGCATCACGGTAGTGCGAGCGCTGCCAAGGTTGTTCTTGCCACCGCCAGTTTCGCCACCTTGGAAGCTGGCACGGGATGCCACGCCGCTGCGGCTGAAGGCGGTGTGCTCAACCACCAGACCCAGATTTTGGGCCAAGTGATAGGTCACGCCAGAGGTGAAAGCATTGTCAGGAGCTGCCGTACCAGAGCCGTCATCCGACGTGCCCTTCAAGATGCTAGCCCGCAGACCGAAGTGACCCAGGCCCAGTTGCGCCGAGACGGACAGAGCTGTCTTGTCAACAAATTGACTGCCGTTGAAGACGTTGGTCGCAGAGGCAGTGCTCTTCGGTGCCGAAGCGTAGGACGCCCAGATACCCAGGGGCATGGAAGCCACAGCGCCTTGAGCTTGGAAGTCAAGCGCTGTGGAGCTGGTGTCTTTCTTGAGACCAACTGCACCCGACGAACCCGACAAGATTTGCACACCACCGCCAGATTCGAAGCCAGCGATGTTGCCCAGCCACGCAGCACGGAGGTAGGTGGACTCAGGAGCAACAGCACCGCCAGGTGCATAGCCCATACCCCACTTGGCCACGTTGACAAAGTAGCTGGCGTCGGTCACGACACCGGACACGCCCCAAGCGCCGTACTCACCATTGACAAACTGCTGAGCAGAGGTGGCGAAGCCGTGTTCAAAGACACGCACGTTCGCGACTGCACCAGTGTTCAGCAATTCCATGCCGAAGCCAGCGCCGATACCGACGTGGGCGAAGGGAACGATACCGAAGCGTGTGCCGCCGTCAGTCTTGTACACCGTCGAGGGCAGTTTGAAACCAGCGAAAGCCGGGTTACCCACCAATGAAGCTTCGACCATGAAGCCGACATTGGCAGCCGCACGGCCGCCCATGATCAGACCGAATTCGTCGGGGATGTCGTAGCCGGTGGTTGCGCCACTTTCGTTGGTGGTCACAGCGCGGAACTTGCCGATCAGGGTGCTGTTGAGCACTTCAGGAATCGACAGATCCGGACCCTTGATCAGGCCTTGCTTACCCATGTCGGTGTAACCGCCAGCCTTGAATTCTTGGCCGTAGGCGTTCAGGATCGGGAAGTTTTGGAAGTGGCAGGTCAAGCAGGTCTTGCCAGTTTGACGGGCGAATGCCGGCATGGCTTCGCTGGTCATCGGCAACAGGGTCGCAGCCAGAGCGGCAGCGGCGGAAACAGCAGTGAGGGTCCGTTTCGTCATAAATCTCTCCGGGGAACTTGTTTCTTGAGACAGTGCGTCGATATCTTGGGCCTGTGACCCCGAAAAGACCGTTTGTCACGGTTTTTTGGTTGGGGACCCTCGGCTTGGGACGTTGTCAGTGTATCTAGAACGTTTCCAAATCTTTCACGCTGGCCCCATCCTTCTCATTCAAGTCAGGGTTTTGGAGAATCAAAACGTTGCAAAGATGCAACGTTTTGATCTCAAAGAGGTTTTCCGTTGGTCATATACAACGTTCTGGATCTTCACGTGCCCTTTTCAAGGGCTGGTCGAGGCGATGGGAGGTTTGAGCGTGGCGCGCAAATTAGCGACCTTGCCCAACAAGTCAAACCAGAACGGCGCACCCAGCGAAACCGCCAAGGCCGTCAAACCGTAGCCCAATACTTTGAGCAGCAGGGCACCGAGCAAGGCCCAGCTCAGGCCTGAGCCGATCAAGGTTTGCCAGCGATCTTGGCTCCAGCCCAAGCCGCTGCGGCTGAGTTCGGGGGTGAGGCAGTCCATCAAGGCGCGGGTGTCACCGAGGTGTTCAGCGGTGCTGGCTTCCTCGCCCGGTTTGGTGGCGGGCCGTTGGCAGCTGGTTCGCAGGCTCTCGAACGAGCTTTGATTTTGGGCCATCGCCATCATCATGGCGCGCCGGGCTGGGTTTTGGGAAAGGTCTCGGGCCAGCTCAACGGTGTCGGCATTGAGGGCGGCAGCCAAGATCAAACCAATGATCAAAAGCCAACGCTGAGCTTGGCGCTTGAACGTGCCTTGGAGTCGGTCCATGCGTTCGCTGTACAGCCCCATGATGGCCTGAACGCGCTCGTTTTCGGCCCCAGGGATCTTCAACCCCGCCAGGGCTTGTGCCAAACGTGAGTTCGGTGGGATCTGATCGCTGAGTTCCAGCGCGTACACCACGCGGGCAAAGGTGTTGGGGTCGAGGTAGCTGGGCCAATTGGTGTGCTTGCTCGGGTCGGTGACGGCGGAGGCCTGATTGATGACATCAATGGATGCGTGGCCCACCAAGGCGGCGGCACCTTGGACCGTGAGAAGATCCTCAATGGCACTTTTCAGGCCAGCTTTGCGCTGTTGCAGACGCGCTTCGATCATCTCTTTGAGGGATGAGGCCAACACCGAGAGCAGGGCGTAGACGAAGGCCAACGCGCCGATGGTTTCAATCAGTTCCATCACCGAACCTCTTTTCTTGCCGTAAAGACATTTTTGAGCCTTGCAGTATGCCTGCCACCCCCTGCTTGATCGACACCCATGGCCACCTCGACGCGGCTGAATTTGATCTGGATCGCGTGCAGGTGCGTGAGCGTGCTCGCGCTGCGGGTGTGGCGTGTTTGGTTTGGCCGGCCGTGAATTTGGCGAGCTTTGATGCGGTGCGCCAAGGGGCTCACGAACACCACGATGCCTACGCCTTGGGGGTGCATCCGCTCTACGTTCAGGCCGCTCCTCTGGATGTGATGGAGCAAGTGGCGGCGGCCCTCGCCCAAGCTCGCGACGATCCGCATCTGGTCGCGGTGGGTGAAATCGGCCTCGATTTCTTCGTGTCGGGCTTGGGTACAGCAGAGCAAGCTCACCAAGAAGCGCTGTGTGCCGCCCAGTTGGCGATGGCGGCGGACATGGGCTTGCCCGTGATCGTCCATTCGCGTCGGGCGGTGGATCGGGTTTTGGCCTTGTTGCGGCGCTCCAAGGTTCGCTCAGGCATTGCGCACGCCTTCAACGGCAGCGATCAGCAAGCGCACGCTTTTCTTGATCTGGGTTTCAAGCTTGGGTTTGGCGGGGCCATGACTTTTGAGCGTGCCTTGCAACTGCGTCGGCTGGCGCGTTCGTTGCCAGAGGACGCTTTGGTGCTGGAAACCGACGCGCCAGACATGGCCCCGCAGTGGCTTTACCGCACGGCTGCTGAGCGGGCTGCCGGGGCGGTGATGCGTAACGAGCCCGGCGAGTTGTTGCGCATTGCGACGGTTTTGGCCGAGCTGCGTGGCTTGACCGTGGCGGAGATCGTACAAATCACCCACGCCAACGCCTTGGCCGCTTTGCCCAAGCTGGGTGGGCTGACGTAAGCTCGCGGCTTTGCCCATGGATCTTGTGAAGGCGCGCACGCGCAAGAAAACACCCGCTGAGGCTTTGCCTTCGGCCACTTTGTCCGAGTTTGACGGCGTGCGCTATTTGCATCTGGGTGACACGCCCTGGGTACAGGGGGCCATGCGGATGCGCAAACCCCAAACGCTGGAACTCGATTACGTGCAACGCATGATGGCGTGGCTGCTCTTGAAGCCGCCCGCCACATGGACGCAGGGCCATGCCGTGCAGTTGGGCTTGGGCGCGGCGGCGCTGACGCGTTTTAGTCATGCGGTCTTGCGCTGGCGCAGCACAGCGGTCGAGTTGAACCCCCAGGTGGTCGCGGCTTGCCGGCAGTGGTTTCATCTGCCGCCCAACGACGAGCGGCTCAACGTGGTGGTGGCCGATGCTCGCGTTTGGGTCGAGGACACCTTGAATTGGGACAGCGCTGATGTGTTGCAGGTCGATCTGTATGACCACGAAGCCGCAGGGCCAGTGCTGGATGACGAGGACTTCTACCGGGCCTGTCATGCGGTACTGACCGAAGGCGGGGTGATGGCGGTGAATCTGTTCGGGCGCTCAGCCAAGTTCATGAAGAGTGCTCGGCGCATTGAGGCGGTGTTTGGGGTGGGGCAGGTTTGGAAGATCAGTCCGACGGCCGAAGGCAACGCCATCGTCTTGGCGGGCAAGGGCGTGGATTGGCCCGAGCGTGACGAGTTGCTGCGGCGTGCCGAAGCGGTGCGCGAACGCTTCCAATTGCCCGCTCCGCCTTGGGTGCGTTTGATGCGTGCCTTGCCTGTGCCTCGGACCATCGCCGCTGCCGTTGATGACACTTCGGATGAGGCTGAGGAGCGCTTGGTATGAGTCATGCACCGGCTCCTGTTGGTCGTTTGCGTTGGGCCGATGTGCTTGACTGGCTGGTGCAAGACGGTTGGATCGCCGCCGTGGACCGGCCAGCCATCCAGCAGCGGTTCTCGGCGGGAACGAGCAGCTTGCATCCCATGGTGCGCTTGGGCTCTGCGGGCCTGATTCGGGTGGGCACCCAAACGCCGTTGGATACCGACGTGCTGCTGCGCTGGTTGGCCAAACGGGTCGGTTTGCCCTATTTGCGCATTGATCCGCTCAAAGTCGATGTCGCGCGGGTGACCGAGGTCATGTCGCTGGCTTACGCCGAAAAGCGCCGCGTCTTACCGGTTCAAGTGGGCCCCACGGAAGTGACCATCGCCACCTGTGAGCCCTTCGAGCGCGACTGGGTGGTGGAGATCAGCGCCCACACCCGCAAGAGCGTGCGCTTGGTCTTGGCGCATCCGAACGATATTGCCCGTTTCACCACCGAGTTCTACAGCTTGGCACGGTCGGTACGGCAGGCGCAAAAAACGGGTGAGGCCAACAGCGCCACGGTCAATTTTGAGCAGTTGGTCGAAATGGGTCGCCACAAGCAGCTCGACGCCAACGACCAGGGTGTTGTGCAAGTGGTTGACTGGCTCTGGAACTACGCTTTCGAGCAGCGCGCCAGCGATATTCACCTAGAGCCTCGGCGCGAGCAATGTGCGGTGCGTTTTCGCATCGACGGCGTGCTGCATACGGTTTATCACTTGCCGCAAAGCGTGATGACGGCGGCCACCGCACGTATCAAATTGCTCGCGCGCATGGACGTGGTCGAGCGCCGTCGTGCCCAAGACGGGCGCATCAAAACGCGTAACCCGCGTGGTGATGAGATCGAAATGCGCCTTTCCACCTTGCCCACGGCCTTTGGTGAAAAGGTGGTGATGCGGATCTTCAATCCCGACACCGCTGTGTTGCCGGTCGAGGCGCTGGGTTTTTCCAGCGTAGATGCCGGGCGCTGGGCCGAGTTGGTGCGCCGGCCGCACGGCATCATCTTGGTGACGGGGCCGACGGGCAGCGGCAAGACCACCACGCTCTACGCCACGCTCAAGCGGCTGGCCAGCGACGAGGTCAACGTGTGTACGCTCGAAGACCCGATTGAAATGATCGAGCCGGCCTTCAACCAAACCCAGGTTCAGCCCGCGCTGGAACTCGACTTCGCTAACGGCGTGCGCGCCCTGATGCGCCAAGACCCCGACATCATCATGATTGGTGAGATCCGCGACGTTGAAACGGCTGAAATGGCGGTCCAAGCAGCCTTGACCGGGCATTTGGTGTTTTCGACCCTGCACACCAACGATGCCGCCAGCGCCATCACACGCCTGACCGATCTGGGTGTGCCGACCTATCTGATCAAGGCCACTGTGATCGGTGTGCTGGCGCAGCGCTTGGTGCGGACCTTGTGTCCGGCCTGCAAGCTGCCTGACGAGGCGATGTCACGTGAACGCCTCACGGCTTTGCTAGGCTCCTCGACCGCAACAACAACGGGCCTTGGCACGGAAGCTGCGAAGCCTTTCCAGCCCTACCGTGCGGTGGGCTGCATCGATTGCCGCATGACAGGTTACCGGGGCCGTTGCGGCTTGGTCGAATTGCTGGTGTTGGACGAGCCGATGCGATCCCTGCGCCAGGCTGGCTTTGACAAGGTGGCCGAGGGCCTCACCAGCGCTGAAGAAATCTTGCGGGCCACCCCAGCTTGAGGCTGGCATCAAGCCAAAACAGAACCAAGGAGTTTTCATGCAAACCGTGCATCCACTGCGAGAGACGCTTCACAACGAAGTGCATGCCCGCCCTTATGAGCGCCTCTCGGCCCCGATGGCACTGACGCATGTGGGCTGGGCCCACGGCGATAGCGCTGCGGCGCGCGCCCACGTCAATCAGATCTTGCGTCAACGCCATTTGCCTTTGGCGGCGGATGAGGCCAATCACATCAGCACCGATTTAGGCGGTTTGTGGTTGCGCTGGGAAAAGCACTCCGAATTCCACACTGCCACTTTTTGGCGCTCCGTGACCGATGAGCCCACCGGTTTTGAGCCGGGGGTGTTGCCGGAGGTGCCCGTTGATTGGCTTCAAGGCATGCCGGGCCAATGGTTGATCGGTCTGCATGTGCTGGTGCTGCGTCAAAGCGAGATGGCCGCCGATGCCTCTGGGCAAGACTCGGTGTCGGCCTTGGTGCGGCGCACGCTCGACGAAAGCTCGTTGGTGGCGGCCCGCGTGATGGATGGGCAGGTGATTGCGTACACCGATTTCCGCTTGCATGCCGATGGTTTTGGCCGCTGGATCTTGGTGGTCGATGACCGCTTGAATCCGCGCCGATTGGGTCGGGCGGTGCAGCGGGTGCTTGAGATCGAAACCTATCGGATGACCGCCTTGCTGGGTTTGCCCGCAGCGCGCGAAGTGGGCTCCTCATTGGTCTCGGCTGAGCGCGAACTGGCTGAAGTGGCCGAGCAAATTCGCTTTGCGCAAAAGCAGCAAGAGCCCGATTTGCTGCGGCGCTTGACCCATTTGGCGGCCCAAGTGGAGAGTTTGTACGCCCGCACGCACGCTCGTTTTTCAGCCAGCGCAGCGTACTTCGAGTTGGTGCAGCGGCGGATTCAAGAGCTGCGCGAGGAGCGCATCCACGGGCTGCAAACCTTGGGTGAATTTGTGGATCGGCGCTTATCGCCGGCCATGCAAACCTGTGCTTGGGCGGCCCGGCGTCAGCAAGCGTTGTCGGAGCGCATCTCGCGCACCAGCAATTTGCTGCGCACCCGGGTGGAAATCGAGCAGCAGCAAAGCAGCCAAGCGCTTCTTGACGCCATGAACCGTCGCCAAGAGGCGCAGTTGCTGCTCCAGAGCGCGGTGGAGGGTTTGTCGGTGGCGGCCATCACCTATTACGGCACCGGCTTGGTCGGTTATGTGGTCAAAGGCTTGAAGTCGGCGGGCTTGCCGATCTCACCCGACGTGGCCATTGCAGTCGCTGTGCCTGTGATTGCGGGTGTGGTTTGGCTGGGTTTGCGGCGCATGCATCACAAGGTGATGGCGAGGATGCATTGAACTCAATTGAAACAAAATGTTCTTGTCGGTCAACGGACTGGGCACTCTTGACGTTTTTGCTCTGAGTCTTTTGCTCGACAATTTTTATATTTGGAGTTTTCCATGACCAAGATCCTTGCTGCCCTGATCGCTTCCATGTTCGCTTTCGGCGCTTTCGCTGCTGACGCTCCCAAGGCTGCTGCCGCCGCTTCGGCTGCCAAGCCGGCTGCTGAAGCCGCTTCCAAGCCTGCCAAGAAGGCCAAGGCTCACAAGGCTCATAAGGCTCACAAGGCTGCTTCTGGCGCTGCTGCTGCTTCGAAGTAAATGCCTCTTCAGCCGTAAAAGGCTGATGATGAAAAAGCCCCGCATTGCGGGGCTTTTTTACGTCAGGTGTAAGCGTGGGTGCGCTACTTCAAGTCACGGTTTGGACTGGGAACTGCATCAAACAGCTTGCTGGGATCATTTTCTTGTTTGGTCTCTGCGGCCGGCTGGAAGTCGATCTGCACGTTATCCAAATTGAGCGCTTCCTTTTTGCCAAGCCCCCCTGAGACCAGATTCGGGAAGGCAATGATCAGCGCCACCATGATGATCTGGATCACGACAAAAGGCACCGAGCCCCAATAGATCTGGCTGGTGGTGACTTTGGCGATGGGCTGGCCCGTGAGGCGGTCTTTGTAATCGTCGTGGGGTGCGACGCTGCGCAGGTAAAACAACGCAAAGCCGAAGGGCGGGTGCATAAAAGACGTCTGCATGTTCACCGCCAGCAGCACGCCAAACCACACCAAGTCGATGCCGAGTTTGTCCGCCACCGGACCGATGAGCGGCACGATGATGAAGCTCAGCTCGAAGAAATCGAGGAAAAACGCCAGCACGAACACCAAGAGGTTCACCACGATCAGAAAGCCAAGCTGCCCGCCCGGCAAACTGGTGAGTAGGTGCTCGACCCATTTCGGACCATCCACGCCCTGGAAGCTCAGGCTGAAGACGGTCGAGCCTATCAAGATAAAGACCACAAAGGTCGAGAGCTTCATGGTCGAGTCCATGGCTTGGCGCAGTAGCTTCAAGCTCAAACGACCCCGTAGCACGGCCATGATCAGCGCGCCCACCGCGCCCATCGCGCCGCCTTCGGTCGGGGTAGCGATGCCGAGAAAAATCGTGCCCAGCACCAAAAAGATCAGCGCCAACGGCGGGATCAGCACAAAAGTGACGCGCTCGGCCATCTTGGAGAGCAGCTTCAAGCCGGTGACTTTGTTCAGCACCGACAACGCAAAGGCGATGCCGACGCCGACGCACATCGACACCACGATCAGCTCGTCCGTGGCGGTGGTGGCGGGGCGTGTTTGCGCAAAAACAACGGCACAGGCGGTGGATAAGGTCGCCAGCACGCCCAATGAGGGCAGACCCGAGTCACCGTTGTCTTCACGGATGGTGCGCGCCTCTTTGGGCAGCGCTGGCACCCACGTCGGGCGGATGAAGCTGATGAGCACGATGAAGCCCACATACAGGCCCGTCAGCACGAAGCCGGGGATGAAGGCCCCTTTGTAGAGGTCACCGACGCTTTTGCCGAGCTGGTCGGCCATGATGATCAGCACCAGCGACGGCGGAATGATCTGCGCCAGCGTGCCCGAGGCGGCGATCACGCCCGAGGCCACGCGCCGGTCGTAGCCGTAGCGCAGCATGATCGGCAGCGAGATCAAGCCCATCGAGATCACCGAGGCGGCCACCACGCCGGTGGTGGCGGCGAGCATCGCGCCGACAAAGATCACGGCAAAAGCCAAGCCCCCCCGGATCGGGCCGAAAAGCTGGCCGATGGTGTCGAGCAAGTCTTCGGCCATGCCAGAGCGCTCAAGGATGAGGCCCATGAAGGTGAAGAAGGGGATGGCCAGCAGGGTGTCGTTCTGCATGATGCCGAAGATGCGCAGGGGCAGGGCTTGGATCAGCGCTGCCGGCAACAAGTCGAGCTGGATACCCAAGAAGCCGAAGGCCAAGCCGCAAGCCCCAAGTGAAAAGGCCACCGAGTAGCCCATCAGCAAAAAGGCAATCAACCCCAAAAACATGATGGGGGCCATGTTGGCCGCAAGAAACTCGATCATGCCGAGGCCCCTTTTTTGGCTTGTTCGGCCGCAAGAATGGCCTCAGCCAGTTCTTCTTCGGCGCTCTTGGCTTGTTTTTTCAGGGTCGGATCGTCGATCAGGCCTTGGAGAAAAGCCCAGCGCTTGATCAGCTCAGACACGCCTTGCAAGCCGAGCAGCGCAAAGCCCACAGGGACCAAGGCAAACACGGGCCAACGGATCAGACCGCCAGCGTTCGAGGACATCTCTTGGCTGATGTAGGCCGTGATGACCAGCGGCGTGACCAGATAAAGCACCGTCAGCACCAAGGGGAACAAGAAGCAGAGGATGCCGAGCATCTCCACTTTGATCTGGGTGCGTTTGGCAAAGCGGCCCAAGATCACATCAATCTTGACGTGTTCTTGGCGCAGCAGCGTGTAGCCTGCGCCCAGCAAAAAGATCGCGGCAAACAAATACCACTGGATCTCAAGAAAGGCGTTGGAGCTGGTGTTGAAGACTTTGCGCACCACCGCGTTGAGCGCGGAAATGAGCACCGCCGCCAACACCAACCAAGCGACCCATCGGCCGACAAACTCACTGAGCGCGTCGATGCGGCGTGCCAAGGCAAGCAAGGAGGCCATGGGCGTGGGCCTTAGTTCGTGGATTGCGTGGCGGCGATGAACAGCTTGGTGCTGCGCGCGCCGCTGCGGCAAAAGGCCAGAATCGGCTTGGGCAGGGTGTCAAGCAGCTCACGAAAGCGGGCGATTTCTTCCGGGCTTTGGTACATGCCTGAAACCGGCAAGAAGACGTAGTTCAGTCCGGCCGCCTGCGCTGCGGCTTCGACGCTGGCGCTGGTGGGTTGATCGGGGCCGCCTTCGAAATCGGGGCGGTTGTTGATCACACTGCGAAAGCCAGCCGCAGCCGCAGCGGCCATGGCGGCGGTGTCGAGCTGCGGGGCGACGCAGACATCCGGACTGATTTGCTGAATCGGGAGTGCAGACATGGGCGTGTCAACCAAGTTTGAGTACCCCGGTGGGTACGTTGCGATGGCGTGATTATGCGGCAGCAGCGGGGGTCAGCGCGCGCTTGATGGCGGCGGATAACAAGCCCATATCGGCTTGACCGGCGAGACGCTGCTTGGCGAGGCCCATGACTTTGCCCATGTCGGCGGGGCCGCTGGCTCCGAGCTCGCTGACCAAGGCAGCGACCGCTGTGGCGATGTCTTCGGCGCTCAGGCGCTGAGGGACGTAGGCGTCCAGCACCGCCATTTCAGCGCTTTCTTTGTCGGCCAAATCAAGGCGAGCCGCTTGGGTGAACTGAGCGATGGAGTCTTTACGTTGCTTGATCAGCTTGTCCACGATGGCGACGATGGCTGCGTCATCGAGCGTGATGCGTTCATCCACTTCCCGTTGCTTGACGGCGGCCAGCAAGAGACGAATGGCTCCCAGACGCGCAGCATCCTTGGCGCGCATGGCGGCTTTCATGTCATCGGTGATGCGATCTTTGAGGCTCATGGTGCTTTGGGCAGAAGTGGAGGGTGACAACAACAGGGAGGGACGCACAAAAAAATCAAGCCCGCAGCGGCGTCCCGTGCGAGCTTGGGTGTGATGCTGTCACCCGACAGATGAGTGCCGGGTGATAGAAATCAGGATCAGTACAGCTTTTTGGGCAGCTGCATCGAACGCACACGCTTGTAGTGCCGCTTCACAGCGGCAGCTTTCTTGCGCT
>NZ_JBYSVC010000030.1:0-28196 GCF_057922285.1 Leptothrix toolikensis (SeqCode) | reverse complement strand
TTGATCCCGGAAGAAAACGCCAAGGATCTGCAAGACATCCCCGAGAACGTCAAGAGCCAGCTCGAAATCATCCCCGTCAAGTGGATCGACAAGGTGCTGGAGATCGCCTTGGCCAGCAAGCCTCAGCCACTGCCCGAGGAAGAGGTCAAGGCCGAGCCGCCCAAAGCGGTCGAGGCTTCGGCTGTCGTGACGGATGCCCTGAAACATTGAGTGGTTAATTTGCCCCAGGGTCTTGCAAATCCTGGGGAAATTGCCCTACAATCTCATTCTCGTTTGATGCAATGCATTAAGCGAGAAATGCGGGAATAGCTCAGTTGGTAGAGCGCAACCTTGCCAAGGTTGAGGTCGCGAGTTCGAGTCTCGTTTCCCGCTCCAGAACTTGAAAAAAGGGAAGCCCATCGCTTCCCTTTTTCGCAGTAGCAAGTCATGACTGGCGCGGTAGCAAAGCGGTTATGCAGCGGATTGCAAATCCGTCTAGGGCGGTTCGACTCCGCCCCGCGCCTCCAGTTCAACTGGTCTTAAAGCCTCGCTCACGCGGGGCTTTATCATTAGAACCCTCCGTCTTCAGCCTCTGAAGATCGGGTTGCCCGGATGGCGAAATAGGTAGACGCAGCGGACTTAAAATCCGCCGACTTTAAAACGGTCATACCGGTTCGATTCCGGTTCCGGGCACCAATTCAAACAACGCATCGCGCCGCACCCCCCCTGAAAGCCCTAGAGAATCAACGCTCTGGGGCTTTTTCTTTGCCCATAGAGCACCGCATAACAACGCTTGAACCTACCCCCATGAGGGGGCAAAAATGGGGGTAACCACAAATAAGCCTTCAGGAGTTACCCCCTCCATGACCACCGACAAGCTGACATATGTCGCCATTCATCATGATTTTGACTGCCTCATCTCAATGACTTGAGTGAAGTCTGTTTCGTCGCGTTAACTCCCGGTAAAGTAGTCGAACATCTACAAATGCACAGGGAGTGCGATGTTCGACCAGGAAGAAAAACTCGTCCGAGAACTGATTAAAAAGGCAAATGCCCCCGTATTGGGGCTGCTTGGGGGACTCATCCCAAGTGTTTCGCGTAAAGCTATTGAGGCCGATCTCCGTGTCTCACCAAGCGCAAGGTACTTTTCCCGGAGACTCGATCAATACCCCGCCCTTTTTGGCATCTGGCTCGCTGAACACGTCATGAATGGTCTCGGTTTGTCCGGGCATTTTGATGTTTATCCACACGTGCGGAAGGCATTGGGTGGCGTTCAAGGACTCAGTACGCCAGAAAAAGAGCTTCTTTGGCGGGCCTTCCGGCGCGCTATGTTCAAGCTGGGTATTCAGCCGTTGCCTAGAACTTACGGCAGCCATTACATGATTGACGAATATGCACGTCAGGCTGGTGTTCCTGTGGCTTTTGCAGATGATCTAGCGGCCCGGATGCTCCAGCTAGCCAAGCGTATCGGCCTTCCAGATGAAGACGATCAGGAAGGCATCCTCACGTGGCAGTCAACACTGCTCCACCGGCTCCAGCCACCGTTCAGTTCAACGGCCCGCAAGGCCGTTGAACGTGATGGGCTGGGCTACTACACCCGTTCGTTTCTTCGAGTGTTCAGCAATCGCGGTGTGCCTTTCCAAGGGGAGGCGCTCGATGAATCTCTGGCAAAGGCCTTCGTTCGTGACGAGGGCTCCAGAGGTATCAAACGTGCAGCGCTTCCACAGTTGCTCTATAGGGACGGCGTGCTCGGTGTTTTCTTTCCGCCAACTGGCAAGGAAACGGCCTTTGAAGTGCTTTGTGGCGGCCTAACAGTCTCGGTTCGTAGCGGTGAAGAGGGGAGTTTCCGAGCTCTTCCGGTGGATTTACCTGCCGACGTCCAAGTCCTTGGGACTGATGGAGAGCGCCTGCTGAGCGCAAAGCTCTGGCCGGATCGTGCATCGAATCGTCTGCTCGTCTTTAACGATGCAGGTCGACTTCGTGCTACGGCTCAGTTGGGCCAGGGTGACCCTGTTGAGTTGCCACCCGGTCATTACATCGTTTTGTGTCGGTTCGCCCCGACGAACCTTCATGACTGGGATGAGGTCAGTGACGCCCCCCACCTTGTCGAGGTGCTCGTCACGTTGCATCCAGGCTCGGACGTTTCGATAGTCAACGGATCAGCCCAGGTTCGGCTGGCAGGGCAGAACTTACCTTCGTTTCGCCTCGATGGCACATTAAAAGCGGGTTTGGAGAGGGTTGAATTCCATTACGGTGCGCTCAGTGCTGCCGTGGAGATTCCCCAAGACTGGAGGCAACCGGGGCAGCAGGCCTACGAGATGCGGGTATCGTCTGGCAGCTTTTCGTGTCCCATTCACGTAGTCCTTGATCAAGAGGGCAGAGGAACTGTTCGGCTGGATGAGGCGCTGACCACGGGCGATGTTCAGCCCGGCGTGCTTCGGCTTGTGGTCGAGCTTGCTCGCGTCGGAGAAGCGCGGACCTTGCAGCGCCAGTCATTGCTTTATTGGCACGGACTTCAATCGGTCAGCTATGGCCTCAAGTTCAGCTACTCGGCGAGGCCGGTAAACCTGCTTAAGGCTGCATGCAGCGGGCTGAAGTTCGGGCCGGTTGGCGCGGAAGCTTTGAACGATGCGAGTAGGCTCCTCCGTATTGGCTTCGACGTGGGTGGTGGTTACTTCGTTCACTTCAGCTGGAACCGCCCTGGCGTGTTCGTCGAGGTCGAAGTGCCCGGGAAGGATGGTGGCTCGACTGTGGCTTCCAGACCCTTGGGTGCGACAGAGACGGTTTCGCTGACGACGCAGAAGTCCATCATCGTCAGCGCCTCTGAGCCCGGCTACATCTCGCTCGGGACATGGAAACAGTATGTTGACTTTGGCCATCGCCCGAGCAAGGTGTTCTCCGCAGCGTTCCTTGCCAGTCGCCTTGAGCCGGGCGCGCGAACGTTGACCTACGAGACTGAAAGTGGTGGCGCGTCGGCAGATCTCTTGGTCCTGTCACAACCGCATGTCGCCACCGCCATCTCCACTTCGAGGCTGGCAAACGTCTTCGAAATTCGGGTAACGGTGCAGGGCGAGCCCACCGAGGTCGCGGTCACCGGCAAGGATCTTGGCAGCGGACGCGAGGCTCGAGCTGAGCACGAGCTGATGGCAGGCATCTGGCACACCAATGACTTCGCACGCATGCAGGTCTACAACGTGGCCAACGGCTCCGCCCACGTCATCTACGTTCTGGTGGACGTAACGACGCTCCCTCCCGGCGTGTGGACGTTGGGCTTCGGTGCGCGCATCGGAGGTCTTTGGGGCCGACTTGAGGATGCGGATGAGGGCCGCATTGCCGTTGCCTTCGCAGTGGATGTCGTCGGCCAAGAGATACCGGGTGTCGAGGTAGTCAAGGCGGCCGAATTCCTAGAAGAACGGGACGCTATCCAGCGTCTTGGGCTGCTCAACGAGCATTTCAGGAGCTATTGGTCACCAGTTTGTTGGGAGCAGCAGAGCTGGCTCAGCCAGTACTGGAGCACTCTTCTCAACCGCTTCAAGGAGCGGGAGGCTGATTACGTCGCCGAGCTTATTGACATGACCATGGCTAAGGCTGCTGCTGATGTGCGGCAGGGCTTCCAGCCGAAGCAGTCAGTAGGTGCCTTGCTGACAAAGCTCTTCTGTTTGCCGAAGTTGGAGTACCGAAAGGTCCATGCCAAGTCTCATCCGCTATCTGTGGCCCTACGTGCTATGCCCGAGCTCAGGGGGGCCGTTGTAGGGGCCTTCGGTACGACGCTTCATCAGGTCGTCGCCGGCGCTTTCTCGAACATGAAGGAGATGATACAAGGCCGACGACCCAAGGAATTCGATTTGGCCGCCTATCGCGAATCCCTCAGAGTGACAACTATTGGGGACCCTACGCGACTCGATGATCAGAGCTTTTTGCCAGGTCCCGGCGAACTCCTCGGTCCTATGCACCTCGCTCATGCTTGGCTGGACCTAGAGAGGGGCTACGCCACGAGTGCGACCATGCCGGGGCCAAGAAAGTCACTTGGGATTGCTCTGGCGAGGCTCCTCATGCAGCAATCGTCGGTCTTCGATGGCTCGGCTCCAAAGGGACTTCAAGGACAGAAAATCGTCATTGAAATCAAACCATTCAACCCGGAAGTCGTTGAAGCGTCGGAGCAGGAAAGGCAAGAAACCCTCCTGCGAATCGCCAATGCATGCAGTTGGCTCGCTTGGTATTGCCGTTTGGAAGTGCGGCAGGAAGGCTCGCTTGCGAAGCTCTACGACAACCTGAACCGGCTACGTTGGCGCATCGAACTACAGCCAAACGGTGTCAGCGATTGCATTGCTTACTACCTGCATGTGGCTCCAGCAATGTTTGCCTATTACCTACTGCTCTGGGAGCTGGTGCTTACCGTTGAGCTGGACCCTGGTGTTCAAAATGTCTGAAACCAACCCGATTGCCTTCGCAAACAGCCTTCGTGCGGTCCTGTCGCGCTACATAGCGACCACATTACCTATATCTCGGCGCTATCCGATGCTCGCAGCGGAGTTTCGGGATCTCTTGGGCAAACAAGAGCTGGTTAAAGGCCCCTATGTCGAGGCACTGCCAGACTTTGAGAAGGGGCAGCCACTGTCAACACTCCTTAAGTCTGCCGGTGGCTTTCTACACGACGGAATGGGGCTGCTTCCCTACCAAGACCGCAGACTTCATCTTCACCAAGAGGAAGCGCTTCGCCGAGCGATTGTGGACCGTGAGAGCTTCTTGACGGCAACGGGTACGGGTAGTGGAAAGACAGAGACCTTTCTCTTCCCCATCGTGCATGACCTGCTGTCAGACCCTGATCCATCACGGCCGGGTGTACGGGTACTTTTGGTCTATCCCATGAACGCGCTGGCCAACGACCAGCTGTACTACCGGGTTGCGCCCATCTTTGCTCGGTACCTGAAGCAGTACGGCATCACTTTCGGTCGATACACCGGCCAAGTGAAGGCGGGTGCCAAGCGAGATGAGGAAGAGGCTCGCCTTTGGAATAACCGGAAGCTGATGGATGCCCTTGACCATCCTTCGATCATCCCGAAGAACTGGATGCTCACCCGTGACGAGATGCTGGCCGATCCGCCGAAGGTGCTCATCACCAACTACGCCATGCTGGAGCACCTGTTGCTTCTTCCGCGTAACTCCGGGCTCTTCGCTACGAACTCACTACGTACCATCGTTCTGGACGAGATTCACACCTACTACGGTGCCCAAGCGACAGAAGTTGCCTTCCTCCTTCGAAAACTGAAGACCCGGCTTGGTGCAGACGGTCCCATCCAAGTATTCGGTACCAGTGCGAGCTTGTCCTCGGACGATGGCGCTGATGATGACCTCAAGAAGTTCGCTTCCGATCTTCTAGGCGAGCCAGTGAATCGAGTTATTCATGGCAACCGTGTTACGCATGCTGACCTAGTTCGTCCCTCGAGTGACGAATTTGGCCTCACGGCGGACCAGTGGTTCAAGTTGGGTGACGTGCTTAAGCAGATGCTTGAGCAGCAACCTGAGGACCAGACCGGCGACTGCTGGAATGTCTTCGTTGATATGCAGGGCGATGACTTCAACCAAGTCCGACTTCCTGGGACAGGAAGCGAACTGGCATGGAAGGGGCTCGTTACGCTGTTCAGTAGGAACCGCGAAATTCGTCGAATCGCAGCAACGCTCGAAAGTGGACAAGTGGTGCCATTTGCTCACTTGGCCCAACTAGTTTTTGATACCTTCACTGGCGATGCCCGGATACGTGAAGCGGCGCTCAGCAATGTCATTCATATCGGAATGCTGGCGCGCCGAGATCCCGGCGAGTTCCCACTCTTGCCAGGCCGGTACCACATCGCGGTCAACAGCATTGAAGGGCTTGTGGCACTTCCCACCGCGCACGGGGAGGGATGGGCGCAAGTGCGAGTCGGACGAACCTACTCCGATGACGATGGGCACTACTTCCCTGTGTTGACATGCCGTAAATGTGGGCAGCCATTTCTTGAGGGCTGGAAGGACGGACGGTTTGTTCATCCACGGCGTCCTGACTCTTCAGAAGGCAGCGCCGAGCGCATGGTGTTTTGGCTCGGACAGCCCATTGGTGGAACAAAAGACGAGGACGACGAGATTGAAAACCCCGATGGTGATGACACTTCTGGAAAAATTGAACGCATCTTTGTTGATCTGAAGACAGGTGAGATCACCACCGCAGCAGAGGCTGTCGTGCCGCTGTATTCGGTTCGCACGGAGAAGGACGAAGAGGAGCGAGCGTTGTATGTGAGGCGTTGTCCGGCCTGTGGTGGCAGGGCAACAGGTGCTGACGCAGAAGTTGTGACGCGTATGCATCCTGGTAACGAAGCGCTTGGAGCTGTGGTGGCGCAGCGCGTTCTGGAGGCGTTGCCGCCTAGTCCCATCAACCATGCCGATCCAAAACCGTCGTTCGGTCGCAGCCTTCTGACGTTCTCAGATAACCGGCAGGATGCGGCGTTCTTCGCTCCTTACTTTGAGCGCACGGCGGCAAACGTTGCTTTGCGATCAGCAGTTCGAAAGGTACTTAGCGAAGCCAGCACCCCGATGAGCTTGCCTCAACTGGCGGAGCGTGTGTACGAGCTATGGCGGCGTGATGGTGGTCAGCCGCTGCTCCTGAACGATTCAGGGGATATCCGAACGGATAAACAAGACATATCCCAGCTTCTTCAAAATACCCTTGGGTACGAGTTCTGCACGCCGAGCGGCCGTCGAAATTCACTCGAAAGTCTAGGGGTGGCCTTGGTCACTTACGACGAAGTACGACTGAAGGGGCTGTACCAACAGGTCAGGCAGTTTTGGCCTGCCGGGCTACCGGACGATCCGGAGACGGTTTCAGCGCTGTGTCACATGTTGCTCGAAACGATTCGGCGAGAGCGTGCGTTGTCACAGCTGCACGACGTTTCGATGAAGGACAGCGCCGTCTGGGGTGATTACAACCAGCACAGGACGTTTGACATCGAAGCTGGCGATACCGGTGTTCGCTTCAAGTGGCTACCGAACCAACAGGTCAAACGACACAACCGCCGGTCGTGGTATCTCATCGAGCAGCTTGGGTTGGAACGCGATGTGGCTGTTCAGTTCCTGAGGGCGTTCTGGGTGGTCATCACGAAGCCACCTACGACGATCTTGAAGAAATTTCCTCCCGGATTCGGTATGGATGGGAACCTCATTCGTGTGAAGAGTGGGTTGCAGGCTCCTCTGTATCAGTGCCCGAGTTGTGGCTTGTTCCAGCGGTACGTTGTGACGAGGAAATGTTCAGGTTTCGGCTGCAATGGGGACGTCGTACAAATCGGCGAAGACGAGCGCAAGCAACTGCATCGAGAGAATCATTACCTAGCCTCCTATGAGGAGACAAATCACCTGACGCTTCGGGCCAGAGAGCATACGGCGTCACTGTCAACGGAGCTTCGCGAAGAAATCGAAGGCCAGTTTTCCGAGCGCCGCCTGAATCTTCTGAGTTGCACGACGACTATGGAAATGGGCGTTGATCTTGGTGACCTAGAGGCCGTCGTCAACCTCAATGTCCCACCAGGTATTGCGAACTACCAGCAGCGGACCGGCCGGGCCGGTCGCAGGGCTCAGGCGGCCCCATTTTGCGTAACGGTTGCGCGTAACAGCAGCTATGACCAAGCTGTATTTCGTGAACTCAAGGAATACCTAGCTTTATCACCCGCTACGCCTTTCATCAATCTTGGGAACGCTGAGTTGTTCCTACGCCACCAGATTTCGGTCGTCCTGTCCCACTTCCTTCGCTATGCAGTAAAGCAGGATGTCAATGCTCCCTCGTTGAAGCATCTATTTGGTGAAGTTCTTAGCCCAGATGCGAAAACGGCTTTCTTTGACAAGCTCTATGCGTGGGTCGATGGGGATGGCGGTAAGCAGGCATTTGCAGAAGCTGAGGCTCTTGGTGATCAACTCCCGGCGGACTTGGCGTCTTCGCTGGTGACGCGTGGGCAGGATCTGCGTCGTGCCATCGTCGATCGTTTTCGAGAGTTCGCCGAAGATGTAGCCGAGAGATGTACCGCCTATATCGCTCGGATGAAAGAAGCTGCTGATGCGAGCGATTACGGTAAGGCCGACTACTGGCAGAAGCAGCGTGAACAGTACATGGACCAGTTCTTGGTCAATGAGTTATCACGGCGTGGTCTCATCCCAACGTACTCTTTTCCTGTCCACTCCCTGACCCTTGAAGTTCAAGATGGCAGTAGGTTTGATAGGTTCCAGAGTCAGGCAAAGGTGTCGTTGAGTCGGGATGCCAGCTATGGCATCAGCGAATACGCACCCGGAGCAGAGGTCGTTGCGAATGGTCGTATTTGGGAAAGCTCGGGTCTAGCCAAGTATCCCAAGGCTTTCATGCCGACTCGCTGGTACGCAGCCTGCCCGGAGTGTTTCCATGTTGATGTGGGCGATGCCCCTCAGGATCTGCCTGGTGCGTGCAGTAACTGCGGATCATCGGAGGGCCGTCGCAAGCGCATGTACGTCGAGCCCAAGGGATTCGTTACCAGTGCAGCTAACAGCAGAGGGCGTGACCCAGGGGTCAGTCGGCGGCGTGTGAAGCCTGCGGATGAGGCCAGATTGATTGCTTCACCCCGAGATGAACAGTTCAAACCGACTGAACTTCCGCTCTTGAACACAGCGCTGCTTCTGGCTCGGGCAACGGAGAGTAGCGTTCCTCGTGGAAGCCTTTTCGTCGCGAACCGTGGCACGCATGGTGAGGGCTACTACAGGTGTTCGTTCTGCAACTTCTGCGAACCGCTCAAAAAGGTGAAAGCACCCAAGGTTGTGAAAGGGAAAGCTGGCGCTGGGATTGCGACCCGTAAGTGGGTACACCAAGACCCTGCAACGGGACAGAAGTGCCAGAACGAGGCCTTGCCAAAGATTGGTCTGGACTTCGCACACACCTTTAACACCGATGTGCGCTTGCTGCGGTTCCTTGCGCCGCTGCCGGAACCCGAAGATGTTGCCGGGGATTTGCGCCGATACCAAGAGCGGTTGGCTCGAACAGTGGCCGAGGCCTGTCGTCTGGGGGCTTCAGACCTGCTGCATCTTCATCCAGGTGAATTGCGTTCAACCTATCGGCTGTACAGCAAGGCAGGGAGTCTCGTGGAGGTTGTCTTGTACGACGGCGTTCCGGGAGGAGCTGGCTACAGCGCAAAGTTGGGGGAGCCGCAGTTCAGCTTCCGAAAGCTGATTGAATCCGCCCAGGAACGATTGAAATGTCCTGCATCGTGCGACTCTGCGTGTCGGTCCTGCCTATGTGATTACGGCAACCAGCGCTACTGGGATAGCTTTCAGCGGCTTGACGCGTTGGCATGGTTGGATAGCTTGCTTGACAGCCCATCGGTGACCGAAGGTCCTGGAAATTACGTTCCGTGGGCGAAGCCGAGCATGGCCGGCTTGAGCGAGCGATTTGCACCCTATCCGAGCATCACGGTCATCGCATCGTCGCTAACAAGTTCGGAAGGCTATTCCGAGGCAGATCTCAATCAGGTTCTTCACTGGTTGCAGGCAGGCAAGAAGGTTCGGCTTTGTGTGGTCAACGAGCCAGAGCAAGGGCCAACCGATTATTCGATCCTCATGCTCTATCGGCACCTCTACCCGTGGGCCAAGGAAGGTAAGTTGACAGTGCATCACATTCCGAAGATTGGAATGCAGGCTTCTGAATTACCGAGGTTGTTTGCCTCGCTTGACGATGGTGGACTGCTCGTTAAACAGGCGTTCCCTGTGCAGGCAATCTTCCAAGGGCTTGTCAGTGCACCAGCACTGCTGGGTGCTTCAGACCAAGATGTGCGCGCTAGGGTTGAAGCGGTTTTCAAAGAGTCAACATGGATCTCGGCAGACCTCTTCGCAGAAGGGGCCAGCATGTCGATGTGGGAGCTTGCCGTAGGACAGAGGCGTGACCTGACAGACATTTTTCGAGATGTGTCGGGGCTGCATGTGAAGCAGCTGACTATCAAGGATCCGTATTGTGGAACGCCGCCGAACAGATGGCGCATCCAAGCGTTTTTGCAGTTTGTTAAGAGGCATACGACTGCGTTGGAAGCTGTGCATATCTACTGCTCCGAGGTTCGCGACCGTGATGGTGATGTGGAGCATCGCTATGACGTATCTAGAAAGCTGGAGACCCTGATAGACGAGCTGGGGATCCCGAAGTCCGAAGCATTTGTCAAAGAGTTTGGGAGAAATCGCTCATTCCATGACAGAGAGCTCAGTTTCGAATGTGCTGATGCTGCGGGGTGTGATGTCACTCATCGGTACTTCCTGACTGGTGGCATCGACTATTTACTTGACGATAGAAGCGACACCAAAGTGTTCCATACCAAGATTTACAGCTGAAAAAGCTTTTTGGGTGGTTTGGTGCTCGCATTAGTTGTGATGGCGAATGGTGGGCAGTGATCTCTTGTTTGCAAGCGAGCAACTAAGCCACCCGTCCCATCCCCCGCACCCGTTACCATGGCCGCTTTTCGCTTGGGGGCGTTGGGGTCATGTCTGGTCTTTCTTCGTTGCGGTTGGCGTTGTTGCAAATCAATCCGGTGCTTGGTGATCTGAGCGGCAATCGGCGGCGTATCGCGCAGGCGGCGAGGCGGGTGTATGCGTTGGGGGCGCGGGTGGCGGTGGCGCCGGAGTTGGCGTTGTGTGGCTATCCGCCTGAAGACTTGCTACTGCGGCCGGCGTTTTTAGCGGCTTGTGATGAGGCTTTGGCGGCGTGTGCGGCTGATCTGGCCGATCTGGTGGATTTCCAGTTGGTGGTGGGGCACCCCAAGGCGTTGGATGCGGTGGCGGTGCCGGCCGGTGATGTGCGCCCGCGCTCAGGCTCGATGCAGCGTTGCCTCAATGCGGCGTCGGTGCTTAGCGCCGGGCGGGTGCAGGCGACCTATGCCAAGCGAGAGCTGCCCAACTATCAGGTGTTTGACGAAAAACGCTATTTCGTCTCGGGGCGCGAAGCGGGGTTGGAGCCGGTAGTGATTGAAGCGGGTGGGCGGCGCTTGGGGCTGCTGATCTGCGAAGACGCTTGGTTCGATGAGCCGGCGCGGGCGGCGCGCGATAGGGGGGCCGAGGCGCTGTTGGTGCTTAACGCCTCGCCCTTCCACCTGAACAAACAAACCGAGCGCGAAGCGCGCATGGCTGAGCGGACGCGAGACGTGGGCTTGCCGCTGTTTTACGCCCACCTCACCGGCGGCCAAGACGAGGTGGTGTTTGATGGCGCGTCGTTCGCCGTCGATGCCCAAGGCCACGTGGCGGCGCGCGCACCGATGTTTGCCGAGACCGAACTTTTGATCGACTGGGCGCTCGATGGTCGCCTTGCAGGGGCTGTGGCTGACGTGCCCACGCTCGAAGCCCAAGCTTGGGGCGCGCTGGTCTGTGGCGTGCGCGACTACATCGGCAAGAATGGTTTTCCGGGCGCGCTGATCGGTTTGTCGGGCGGCATCGACTCGGCTTTGGTGCTGGCGATTGCGGTCGATGCGCTGGGCGCGGACAAGGTGCGCTGCGTGATGATGCCCAGCCCCTACACCGCTGAAATCTCGTGGATCGATGCGCGTGACATGGCCCAGCGTCTGGGCGTGCGCTACGACGAACGCAGCATCGTGCCGATGTTTGAGGCCTTCAAAGCCACCTTGGCGGAGGACTTTGCCGGCCAAACCGAAGATGCGACCGAAGAAAACATCCAAGCCCGGGTGCGTGGCACGCTTTTGATGGCGCTGTCGAACAAGTTCGGTGCCATCGTGCTGACCACCGGCAACAAGAGCGAGATGGCCACCGGCTATTGCACGCTCTACGGTGACATGGCCGGCGGCTTTGCGGTCATCAAAGACGTGGCCAAAACCTTGGTGTATCGCTTGGCCGCGTGGCGCAATGCCCAAGGCGTGCTGGCGGGCGAGGGCGAAGTGATTCCTGAGCGCATCATCACCCGCCCACCGTCGGCTGAGCTGCGCCCCGATCAGTGCGATCAAGACAGCTTGCCGCCCTACGAGGTGCTCGACGCGATCTTGGCGCGCTACATGGAACAAGACCAAAGCCTCGAAGAGATCCTTGCGGCGGGCTTTTTGCACGCCGATGTCGAGCGCGTCACGCGGCTGATCAAGTTCAACGAGTACAAACGGCGCCAATCGCCCGTGGGCATCCGCATCACGCACCGCGCTTTCGGGCGCGATTGGCGCTATCCCATCACCTCCAAATTCCGCGCCTGAACCGCGCGTGCCACGTCTTATGGCTATGCGATCTCGTCTGTGGTGGCCTTCGGCCTTGGTGTCGCTGGGGGTGGGTGGCTTGACGGCCTGTGTGCAAATGGGGCCACCGGGACCGTCGGGATCGTCTGCGGTGGCCCCGGCCGCCTCAGCCGCTGCCCCGCTGCCGGTCGCGGCCTCGCAGCCGGGTGCCGCCGCCTCGGGGGTGGCTGCTGCGGCCTCGGCCCCCGCCCCGACCACCCCGCAACCGCCAGCGTTCGATGTGGTGACACGTGGGGCCAAGCGGGTGGATGGAGCCTTTGTGCTCTGGAAGAAGGACGAGAAGGTTTGGCTGGAGCTGACGGAAAAGGATTTCGGCAGCCCCTTGTTCCTCTCGCCCAAACTGGCCACGGGCTTGGGCGAGGGTGGGTTTTATGGCGGTTTGATGGCCAGCCGCTGGGGCAATTTCGGCCGGCCGCAGCTGGTGTCGTTTCGCAAGGTCTTCAACCAAGTCCAGCTGATTGCGCTCAACACCGAGGTGGTCGCCAAGGAAGGCACCCCCCAAGCGCAAGCCGTCAAGGCCGGCTATTCGCCCAGCTTGATCACCAGTGCGCCGCTGGCCAGCTTGCCGCACCCGCAGCGCAAGAGCGTGTTGATCGAGGTCGGGCCGATGTTCACCGCCGATCTGCTGGGCTTGGCGGTGCAGTTGCAGCGCCATTACCGCCAGAGCTACGCCTTCGATCCGCGCCACTCGGCCTTGCTGCAAGCCCGCGCCAAGTTTGAGGAAGTGGTGTTTGAAGTCGATGGGCACTACGCCAGCGCCAACATCGCGGTGCCGCAGCCGGGTGCGCCGGCCAATGCGCCTGTGCCCACGGTGCCGGGCAACGTGCCCGATGTGCGCAGCTTGTTCATGCGCGTCAACTACTCGCTGGCCCGCTTGCCCGCTACACCCATGCACACCCGGGCGGCTGATCAGCGCTTGGGCCACTTTGTCAGCCACGTGAGCGACTTCAGCGACGACTTGCTGCGCTCGCCCAAACGGTATTTCATCAACCGCTGGCGCTTGGAGAAAAAAGATGCCAAGGCGGCGCTGTCTGAGCCGGTGCGGCCCATCACCTACTGGCTGGATCGCAACATCCCGACCAAGTACCGCCCGACCATCGCTGCCGCCATCCTGACGTGGAACAGGGCTTTCGAGAAAATTGGTTTCAAGGACGCCATCGTCGTCAAGCAGCAGCCCGACAACGCTGACTTCGACACGCTCGACTTTGGCGTGGCTTCGGTGCGCTGGATGACCAACACCAGCCCGAGCTTTGGGGCCATTGGCCCGAGTCACGTTGATCCCCGCAGCGGTGAGATTTTGGACGCCGACATCGGTATCGAGAGCTTGTCGTCGCGCTCCATCCGCGCCCTGCGCAGCCAAGTGCTGGCCCCGGCGGCTTCGGTCGATTGGCCGGCGCTGATGCAACTCACGCCCGACATCGCCGCTCCCCAAGCGACCCATCGCCACGCCGCCGGTGAAGCCTGCGAGCACGCCGACTTTGCTGCCGAGCAACTCGGCTACGCCTTGGATGTCTTGGCCGCCGCCCAAGGCGGTGAGATCGAACCCGACAGCCCGGAGGCTGAACGTTTTGTGCAGGCCTATATCTTTGACACCGTGATGCACGAAGTTGGGCACACCTTGGGGCTGCGACATAACTTCCGCGCCTCTACCGCCTACAGCTTGGCGACTTTGAGCGATCCGGCCTTCACCAAGACCCATTCGTTCAGCGGCTCGGTGATGGAGTACACCCCGATCAACCTGCCGCCGCCCGGCACCGCCTTGGCCACAGCCGCCTCGCCGTTTCAGACCACCCTTGGCCCCTACGACGAATGGGCGATTGCTTACGCCTACGGGGTGTTTGCGCCCGACCAAGAAGCCGATGCGCTGGCGGCGTTGGCTGCGCGCAGTGCCGAGCCTGAGCTGGCTTTTGCCACCGACGAAGACAACTTCCTCGGGGTCGATCCCGAGGCTTTGCAGTTCGATTTGGGCGACGATCCGGTGGCCTTTGCGCTTCGCCGCTTCGACATCGCCCGTGATCTGATCCAGCGGCTTGAAACCCGCAAGCTCGACCCGAAGCACGACTACTCGATCCTGCGCCGCAGCGTGGCTTATGCCTTGCGCGACGTGGGCCGTTCGGCCGGCATTTTGGCGCGCCAGATCGGCGGGGTGCGCACCTTGCGCGACTTCCCCGAGTCGGGCCGCGAGCCGCTGCAATCGGTGCCGGTCGAGCGCCAGCGCGCGGCCCTTGATGCCTTGGCACGCAACATCTTTTCGGCTGAAGGGCTGACGCTCTCAGCCCCTTTGCAGCGCCGTTTGGCTCCTGATTATCTGGAACGCGCCGAAGCGCTCAGCAGCGGTGACGGCCCAGTGGTGACCGACTACGTGCCGCAGCAAGTCTTGCTGGAGATCCAACGCGCGCTCTTGGGGCAGTTGATGAGCGACAGCGTGGCGCAGCGCTTGCTCGACGGCCTTGCGCGCCAAGACGGTGGGGCCAACCCGCTGACGCTGACGGATCTGTACGTCCGGCTGGACCGCGACATCTGGAGCGAGTTGTCCGGCACCTTGGTGCAAGACATCGCCCCAGCGCGGCGCGATTTGCAACGTGAGCATGTCCAGCGCATGGTGGCGATCTTGATGCGGCCGGTCTCGGCCGGCCGGGCCGAAACCCGGGGCTTGATGCGTTCACGGGCGCATCAAATGCTCGATCGCCTCACCACTGCTTTGACCAAGCGGGGCGTGAGCGAAGCCACCCGCAGCCATTTGCAAGATAACCAAGACTGGTTGCGTGAGGCCTTGGCGGCCAAGCTGGTCCGCACTGCACCCTGACCCAACCCGGATGGGTGTGGCAAGACCGCAACCGCCAGAGCGCGCGTAGAGGAAATACTTCCTCGTATGGCTGATTCTGTGCGGTGGCTTGGCTTTGCCCATGGAGCAATCTGCACAAAATGGTGCGATTCATGGGAGACAGATGCATGGGATGGTTTCGCGCGCAGCGTCTAGCTTGGGATCGCTTGCCGCCTCGACAGGCTCGGGCGTGGTTGATCAGTCTGGTGGGTGTGGGGGCCTTGCTGCTGGCTGCCTTGACGGGGGTGGCTTTGGCGGCCTTGGCCGTGGCGTTGCTGTTGGTGGTGCCGCTGATGGCGTGGATGCTGATGCGCCGCTGGCCCCAAGCTCCCGCCGCTGCGAGGACCGAAGCGGCCTTGGCCACCACGCCCTCTGCTTCACCCGCGCCGGCTGACACCTTGTTTGATCTCGACCTTGGGTGGGACGAGTCGCCCCATGCCCCAACCAGCAGCATTCCCCCCACCAAGGACGCTGTTTTGCATGACGGCGTGTTGCAAACAGCGGTTCGCTCCGCCCAACAAAGTCATGCTTTGGGGGCCCAAATCGGCCACCATTTGGCCAGCGTGGTTCAGGCGCGCCAACGGATTAGCGATGCTTTGGCGGTGATCGATGCCATCGCCTGCCAAACCAACGCCTTGGCCTTGCAGGCCGCCATTGATGCCGACGCCGACTCCGCCTGCCATGGGGTGCGGACCGAATCCACAGAGGTGCGCGATCTGGCCCAACGTGCCGCCAGCGCCGCCCAGGAGATTCGGCAAGTGGTTCAAGCCACCGACGCCAAGATGGACCCCGTGGCGCGCCAAGTGGTGGGCCACATCCACGCCGATGCCCTTGTGGCTGATGCTCAAACTGTGCTGGCTTGTCTGGACGAGCTCAGTGAACCCTCGGTGGCCCGCATGGACGGCGTGATTGAGCGCCAAAACACTTGGGTGCATCACAGCGCCTGCCTTGCCCAATCCTTGAGCGACCAAGCGGATCGCCTGCAAAAAGTGGTCAGTGCCTTCAAGATCCTGCAACAAACCCAAGAAGCCGCTTGGCTGACCCACCGCGCCATTCACCAAGCCCGCGATATGGCCCGAGATAGAGCCCGCGAAGGCCGCAAAGCCTCACGGCCGACGCTTTAAACCGCTGCTTTAAAGCAGCGAAATCGGCTGCGTGCGCGCCTCCAGCCAAGCCCGAGCTGCGCCGCTTAGATGCGGGCGCAGGCGGCGTAAAACATCGGCGTGATAGGCGTTGAGCTGCTGGCGCTCATGCGGGTGCAGCAGGTCAAGCGCGAGGCAGCGGGTGTCGATGGGGCAGAGCGTCAGGGTTTCAAAGGCCAAGAAGGGGCCGAACTCTTCGGCGCTCGGACTGGGGACGTTGAGCACCAAGTTTTCGATGCGCACGCCCCAGCGGCCCGGCCGGTAGAGCGCAGGCTCAATCGAGGTGATCATGCCCGGCTGCATGGCCATGTGGGGCTCCGGCTGCGCCGCCGAGATGCTCTGCGGCCCTTCATGGACGTTCAAAAAATAGCCCACACCGTGGCCCGTGCCGTGACCGAAATCAAGGCCGGCTTGCCACAGCGGTGCGCGCGCCAAGGCGTCGAGCCGGGGCGAGAGCAGCCCTTGCGGAAAACGCGCCCGTGACAGCGCCAACGTGCCCTGAAGCACGCGGGTGTAGTCCGCCTTTTGGGCCGCGCTGGGCGTGCCGATGGGCCAGACGCGGGTGATGTCGGTGGTGCCGCCCAAGTACTGCGCGCCCGAGTCGATCAGCAGCAAGCCTTCAGCGACCAAGCCGTGCGCGGTCGAGATCTGCGCGTGCGAAGCGGGTGTGGCGCGGTAATGCGGCATGGCCCCGTTGGCGTTGAAGCCGGCGATGGTCGGAAAACTCAGCGAAACAAAGTCGGGCTGGTGGGCCCGCTCAGCGCTCAGGCGCTCATCGACGGTCAATTCACTGATTGTTTCCCGGCCCAGCGCGGCCTCGAACCACGCGTAGAAGGTACACATCGCCGCGCCATCGCGTTCCATGGCTTCACGCACGCAAGCGGCTTCGGCGTCGGTCTTGCGGCTTTTGTGCAGCACGCAAGGGTTCAGCGCTTCGATGATGGTGACGCCGGCGGCCACCGCCTGACGCAAACCGAGCGTGATGCGTTTGGGGTCGATCAGCAGTCGGTCCTCGGCCTTCAAGGCCGCCAAAGCAGCCCGGGCGGCGTCGTAGGGCCGCAGCTCGATCTGGTCTTGGGCCAAGCGCTGGGCGATCTCGGGCGGCACTTTGCCTTCGGCGACAAAGAGCGTGGCGTGCTGGGCGTCGATGAGCAAGTGCGCGAGGAAGACCGGGTTGTAGTCCACATCGCTGCTGCGCAGATTGGTCAGCCAAGCGATGTCATCGACGGTCGAGATGACGTGATGCGTGGCCCCATGCTTGAGCATGTCGGCGCGAATGGCCGCCAGTTTGGCGGTGCGTGGGGTCGAAGCGTGCGGCGGCAAGTGCTCAAAAACCGCCGCAGCGGGCAGGGCCGGGCGATCGGGCCAGACGCTGCCGAGCACATCCATGTCGGTGCGCAGCGTCATGCCCACAGCGGCCAAGGCGCTGTGCAGTGCCTCTGCGCTGGCGAGGCCCAGCACCATGCCGTCCACCGCCAAGGTGGCCCCTGACGCTCGTTGTTGGGTTTGCAGCCACGCCACGCAGGCTGGCACCAAAGCACCGTTCAGGCGCACAAGGTCGATGCCGCTGCCAGTCAACTCAGCTTCGGCTTGGGTCCAGTAACGGCTGTCGGTGAGCAAGGCGGCGTGTTCTGCGCTGATCAACAGCGTGCCCGCCGAGCCCGTGAAGCCCGAAACGCGCTCGCGTCCCTGCCAACGAGCGGGCAGGTATTCGGACAGATGCGGGTCGGCTGAAGGGATCATCAAGGCGTCGAGGCCTTGGGTGTGGAGGGCATGGCGCAGGCGCGCCAGCAGATCCGTCGGTGCGGGGGGATACGTCATGGGATCAGGTAGGAATCAGGTGTGGAGGCGTTGATGGACAAGATCAATGTGGCTGCGCAGGTTGTACAGCTCATAGGTGCGTGACAGCGGCACCTTGACCAAACCGACTTTGGTTTCGAGGGCTTGCAGCCGTTGGCGCAGCGTCGGGAAGTCCGCCGCCCGGGTGTCGAGATCGTGTTCGATGCGATAGAGATCACCGTACCAGCGGTAGATCCGCCGACGGATGCGCCACGCGTAGAAGGGCGGAATCATGCGCGAGATCGGAATCATGGCGGCGGCTATCGTGACCAGCGCAATCCACATCCGATCCATCAAATTGGTGATCCAAAAAAAGTGCTGTGACCACCGGCCCCGAGGGGTATTGCCATGACGATAAAAGCGTTCGGCTTCATCGGAGAGGTGGTAGAGACTGGGTTTGCCCATCGGAAATTCCCCCTCGGACTGGAACAGCGTCGAGGGCTGATGGATGCGTCGGCCCACCGTCATGAGCAAGTTTTGCAAGGCGGGATGGATGTCTTCACGCACCACCAAGGACGCCGTGGTCGCCAAGAGATGAATATCCCGGTCGGGGATATTGGCGTCGAAATTGAGCATGCCTTGGGGCAACACGGTGGGGGTCAGGTGCGCAATGTTCAGGATATAGCTGTCCGCTTGGGTGATATCGAGCAAGCGAATCGGTGAATCCTTTTCCCCCATGACCTTGAGGAGGCTGTCCACGGACGGCGCATCTTCGGTCGCGACAAAGAGGGTGGCGTCGATGTCGCCCTTCAGCAAGGCCGCCACCCCCGCTTGGACCCCCATGGCTTGCAAGCCGGGGGTGTTGTGCATGCCGTTGCGTTCCAGCAGCTGTATCGCCAAGGCCCGGCTGCCGCTGCCTTCCACGCCGATGTTGATCCGCCAGCCTTTCATCTGATGCAGTTGACTCAACTGCAAATCAGTGAGACTGAGCCGCGCCCTGCGCGCAACCTTGAGCTTGTCTGTGCGATAGAAGATCCACAGCGTCTGCCGAAAAAACTGCCCCAAGCTATCGAGCTGATGCAGGTCGCCCAGCTCTTTGGGGAGGCCGCCGTTTTGCACAAAGGCCGCATCGACCTCATGCTTCAAAAGCTTGTCGATGTTGGCCAGCGAACCCTCGGAAGGAACGGTTTCTAAGGTGATGCCATAGGCCGCGAGCGCGGTTTTGTACTTCTGGGCAATCACTGCATAACTCGCCCCGGACTGGCTGGTGGCCAGTCGCAACACCTTGGGCGGCATCGGGTCCACGATCAAAAAAACGATACCCACAAGCAGCACCGCCACGCCGAGCAAGGGCAGCACCGTCCAAAGCAGCTCGTAGCTGCGCTGAAGCAAGGCCTTGAGGTTGAGGCGGTTCATGGTGCGGTGGCCCTGAGGGTCGCCACACTGATGCGTTGACCCACGAGGGCGATGTGACTGCGTAGGGCGTAGAGATCGTGCGCCCGTGCGAGCGGGACGGTCATCTTGCTGACTTGGCTTTCAATCTCATCCAAGTTCTGCCGCAATACCGCCAAGGGCACCTTGCCGAGCGTCAATGCCGACTCGATTTGTCGCAAGTCGGCGTACCAGCGGAAGATGCCCGAACGGATCTGGAAGGTGTAGAGCGACGGCAGGATGCGCGATAGCGTGGCCATGATGGCCAAGATCGAGATCAGCGCCATCCACATGCGCTCAAAAAAATTCACCAGCCAAAACGGTACGGCCTGATTCTTGACGCTCGGGCCTTGGCGATAAAAGCGTTCGGCTTCATGCGACAGCGGGTACCAGCTGGGTTTGCTGATCGGGAACTCGCCCTCATGTTGGGTCCAGGTCAGTTCCTGATGGATGCTGTGCGCCGCCATCAGGAGCAGGTTTTGCAGGGCGGGATGGGTGTCTTCGCGCACCACCAAGGACGCAGCCGTGCCGATCATGCGCACGTCCCGGTCCGGGATGTCGGGTGCCGTGCTCACGGTCCCTTGGGGCAAGCGCGCGGACATCAGGTTGGACACCTTGCGGATGTAGGCGTTGGCTTGGGGCATGTCGAGCAGGCCGAAGCGATGGTCTTCGAGCAAGGTTTTCAAGATGGGCGTATCCGGCGCGGCCACGAAGGCCAAAGCCTCCAATTGGCCTTGGGCCAAGGCCTCGCGGGCCTCGCGAGGGGAGAGCTCGGAGGTCTGCACGTCCACCGCTGGGCGCATGTGGTTGAGTGCCAGAAGCTCGTTCATCAGCGCGTGCCCGCCACTGCTGGAGGGGCCCATGTTGAGCCGCCAGCCCCGCATCTGGTTGAGTTGCGTCAGTTGTTCCGTCGCATGGTGGCGTTGGGCCGCATCCTTGCGGTAGAAAATCCACAAGGGTTGTCGAAACACCAGTCCTAGGCTGAAAAGATCGACCTCAGCGTCCGGGTCGTCGTGTTGGGGCGGCAGATAGCCGATGAACGCCGCGTCCACGCGTTCCAGCGGATTGGCGGGTGACACGCTTGTTCCGCTGAGCAAGCGGATGTTCTCGACCGAGCCTTCGGTGCTCAAACAGGTGACGTCGATGTGATGGTTTTGTAAGAACGCTTGATAGCGCTTGCAAGCCTCGGCATAGCTGCTGCCCTCCGGCCCCGTGGCCAGCACCATGCGGCTGGGCGGCATGGGGTCGATGATGTAGAACGCTAGGCCCACCAACAGCGCGCTGATCAGTAGCAAGGGCACGCTGGTGGTCAGCATGTCCCGCGAACTTTGCAAAAAAAGCTGAAAGCGGTTGCTGTGCCTCATGGTGGATAGCGCAGGTCATGCGTTTCGGGATGCCGACGCATGTAGACCGCCACGTAGGAGCATTGCGCCACCACCTTGAGCCCTTCTTGTCTGGCCCAGTCCAGAGCGGCTTGGACCAGCAACGCCGCCAAGCCTTGGCCTTGCAAGGCGGCCGGCACCCCGGTGTAGTCCATGACGATGTGGTCGCCCCGTCTTTGATAGGTCGCCACGCATGTCAAGCCCGCCACTTCGACCGTGAAGCGCTGGCGCTGGGTGTCGTGTTGGATCGAAGGGGCAGGCGAAGCAACCATAAAACCTCAGCGTCAGCGTTTATTCGGGTCGAAACTCAGCACCATTTTGGCGGGGATATGCCCGTCGATGTCCAAGGGTAATTGCGCGGTTTTCTCAATCGCTCGCAAGACAGCTTCATCCCATTCGGCTATGCCGCTGGATCGCTTCAAGTGAACTTGAAGAATGTAGCCATCAGGGGCTAGGCTGATCTCGACTTCGGCTGTTGGATTACCCAGCACGTGGCCTGTATAGACGATGTTGGGTTTGATTCGACCTTGAATCCGTCCGGTGTAGCCCGGTGATACGGGGTTTATCGTGGGACTCACTGGCAGGTTGTTTCGCATATTGGCTAAGGTCTGAGCCCGCCGCTCTTCAGTTTGTTTCGCCTCACGCGCCTCGGCCTTGGCTTCTGCCTTCGCGTCTGCATCCGCTTTCGTTTTGGCTTTAGCCTTCGCATCAGCTTCCGCTTTCGCCTTGGCATCGGCTTTTGCTTTGGCTTCAGCCTCGGCTTTCGCTTTGGCCTCGGCTTTTTCCTTGAGCGCAGCTTCCTTGGCGGCTTCTTTCGCTGCGGCTTCCTTCTTGGGGTCCGGTATGGGTTTGGTGGGGTGTTTTTCGGTGGCGATCTCGGCTTCGCGCACGGGTGCCGCTTTGGGCGGCGGTGCAGGCGGTTGGGGGCGCGGGATGGGTTTGGGCACGGGTGGGGGCGCAGGCGTGGGCGGCGGCGGCGGGGGAGCAGCGGGTGTTTGCTGCGCCATCGAAGGCAGGCCCGACCACAGTTCAGCCGAAACCACCGCCACCTCTTGGCGACGCCAATTGACGTTCAGTGCCAAAGCGGCAATCAAGCCGATATGGGCCAACACAGCCAAGCCAGCGCCCAGCCCGAGACCATCGGTGGAGGTGGGGTAGCGCAATGCACGGGAAGCCATGGATACAAACCTCAGTGCTTCAGGTGCCCGTGGTGCGCACGGCCAAACCGACCCGCTGCACGCCAGCACGTTGCAAGGTATCCATGGCCTTGACGACCACCTCATAGGCCACGCCTTTGTCAGCGGCAATCACCACCGGGGTATTGCGGCTACCGCCTTGCAGGGCCTCGACTTGTCCGGCAAGGCCTTTGAAGGCCACGCGTTCACCTTGACCTTGACCATCCAAGCGCACCCGCACCCGCTCAGCGTTCTCGATGATGACTTCGATCAGGTGGTCGGGTTGGCGTTGCGCTTGGCCGACGCTGGGCAAGTCCACCACGCCGGGGCTCATCAAGGGTGCGCTGACCATGAAGATGATGAGTAGCACCAGCATCACATCGATGAACGGCACCATGTTGATCTCGTTCATCGTGCGGCGTCGTGAGCCGTGGCGGCGGGGAGGAGCGGACATGTCAGTGGTATCGGGAGAGTTTGGGGGCGGTGGCAACGAGCTGCGATTGTGCCTTTGCCACCTGTGTTTTGGCCGCAACGCAACATTGGGCAGGCATTTCGCCACGTTCCATCGGTGCTCAACCGAGCGGTTGGTAACGAGGTGCATGCAGATCACCCGACGAGCACGTTCATTGCCACAATCGGCAGCCATGTTGCGCATCGCCCTCGTCACCCCCATGTTGCCCGTGCCATTTGATTTGACACGCGGCAGGTTCATCCACGAAACGGCCCGTTCACTGGGAAAAATCGCGACGGTCAAAACATTTTTCCAAACCCTAAAGTACCCGCCTTTGCCCGGGATCAAAGCCCAAACCTACCTCTACGGCACGGTGGGGAAGGATTACACCCTCGAAGGCTGTGACGTTGACGCCTTCACCTATCCCGGCTTGCCGGCCCTGACACGCGGTATCAACGGCCACATCGCCAGCCATTTCCTCACCCCCCGGGTGCGGCGTTTTAAGCCCGATTTGGTGTTGGCTTATTGGGTCTATCCCGACGGCTTTGCCGCCATGCGCACCGCCCAAGCTTTGGGCGTGCCGTGTGTGGTCGGGGCTTTGGGTTCGGATATTCATGTGCGCACCGGCGTGAACGAGCGCATGACGCAGCGCGTCATCGACGGCGCGGATGCCTTGCTGACGGTCAGCGAAGCGATGCGTGAGTACACCATCCAGACCTTCAATGCGGCCACAGACAAGATCCACACCATCGTCAACGGCTTCAACACCGATATCTTTTTGCCCATGGATCAAGTCGCTTTGCGCGACAAGCTCGGGGTCAAGCAAGACGAAAAAATGATCGTCTACGTGGGCCGGTTTGTCGAAGCCAAGGGCCTGCGTGAGCTGATGACGGCCTTCACGCAACTGGCCCAAGCCGATCCCAAAGTCACCTTAGCGCTGGTGGGTGACGGCGTCATGAAGGGCGAGTTGCAGTCGATGGTGCGCGCTAGCGGCTTGGATGGTCGCATCCACTGGCCGGGTGGGCAGTCACCGGCGGGGGTGGCGGAGTGGATCAACGCCGCCAATGTGTTGACGCTGCCGAGTTGGAGCGAGGGCTACCCGAACGTGGTGGTTGAAGCCTTGGCGTGTGGTCGCCCGGTGGTGGCCACCGATGTGGGTGGCACGCGCGAAATCATCGACGAGAGCAACGGCGTGCTGATTCCGGCCAAAGACGCAGGGCAACTGGCGACAGCGCTCAAGGACGTGCTCTCACGCGAGTGGGATCAGTTCTCGCTGGCCGCAGCGATGGGTCGAACTTGGGATGACGTGGCCACCGAAACCCTGCACGTTTGCGAGCAGGTGGTGCGCCACTATGCTCAAGAACGGCGCTGAGCGCCCCACTGCGCGCATTGATCAAACAGATCTTGGCGCAGGGCGTTGCGGCGGCGCAGCTCAGCGCGCTTGCGTGACGGGACGTCCTCGGCGGGTCGCAGGTGCGGCACGGCGTCAAGCTGCCAATGGGCTCCTTGGCGCTCGGTGCTGCCAAGATCTTTCCAGAGTTCGTCGTAATCGACCATGACGCGCTTGGACAAACTGCGATAGCTGGCGTAGGCGTGCGCCTCGGCCGAAACCCCCCGGATGCCCGTCACACCCCAGCCTTGAGCCAAGCCTTGCAGGGCGGTCAGCAAAAGGGTGCGGGGTCGGGTTTTTTGGCTTAAGTGAGTGACTTCCTTGACCAAGTCTGGGCCATGGTCACCACCTTGCATGTTGCCGATGACCATCAGGCGCGCTTGAGTGGGCTCGCCGCACAGGTGACCGGGCAGGATGCTGAAGGCGCAGCGCAGGGCGGTTTGATCATGCAGCCGCAGATGCAGCTCCAACTCACCTTCGCGGCCTAAGCGTCGGCCCGGTTCTAGATCAAAGCGGATGTCTTGCTCTTCGGCGCTGAAGCGTGCCACGGTGATGTGGCCTTCGCGATAGAGCGGCAGGATGGTGTCTCGCCCATGCCCATCCAGCAACCAGTCGAAGTGACTGATCATGGCCTCGGTGCGCGTTGCAGCGTTCAGGCCGCCCCAGAGGTAGCTGCGCAGGGGGCGCATCAAGAGTTGCGGGTCGGAATGCACCAAGGAGGTCAGGCCATGGCGATCCAGCATCGCCGCGATGCTTTGCATCTGGGTGCGATAGCGCCAGTAGCGCCACTGAAACTTGAGCTGGCGTTTCCACGTTTGAAGTACCCCGCCGGCACCGTCATCCGTGCGATGAAAGAGCACGGGCGCTGATGGCACAAAAAAAGGCGATTTGGAAAACATAAGGGCAGGGGTTGCAAGCGACACGGGCCGCGCCTCCGTGAGGGCTGATGAACCAAGGCATTTTAGAAACCTTGGCTGGCGATCTTGTAAGGGTCGCTACGCTGTTGCTGAAAGGCTACGATCTTAACGATGAATAGGTACATGCACACCCCCATCAGCCCTTTGGCTGGCTTAAAGGTCTTGGAATTGGGCCAACTTATCGCTGGCCCCTTCGCCGGCAAGACCTTGGCTGACTTTGGCGCAGAGGTCATCAAGATTGAGCCGCCGGGTACCGGTGACCCGCTGCGCCAGTGGCGCTTGCTGCACAACGGCACGAGCGTCTGGTGGCAAGTGCAAAGCCGCAACAAGCAAAGCGTGGTGCTTGATCTGCGCAGCGAAGAGGGTCGGGCCGATGTGCGCCTACTTGCCGCCGAATGCGATGTCCTGATCGAGAACTTCAAGCCCGGTACGCTGGAGAAGTGGGGCCTGAGCCATGAGGAGCTTAGCCGGACCAATCCCGGTCTGATCATGCTGCGCATCAGTGGCTACGGCCAAACCGGCCCCTACCGTGATCTGCCCGGCTTTGCCGTGGTGGCTGAGGCCATGGGCGGTATGCGCCATCTGATGGGCGAGCCGGGCCGCGTGCCGGTGCGTGCGGGTGTGAGCTTGGGCGACACGCTCGCCGCGCTCCACGGCGTGATCGGTGTGCTGCTGGCGCTGCAAGCACGCAGCCAAAGCATCAGCCTTGATGCGCCCAAGGGCCGTGGTCAGGTGGTGGATGTGGCGCTTTTTGAGGCCGTCTTCAACTGCATGGAAAGCTTGCTGCCCGAGTTCAGCGCCTTTGGCGCGGTGCGCGAGCCCGCAGGATCGGCCTTGCCGGGCATTGCACCCTCTAACGCCTACCGCTGCGCTGACGGTCAAGTGGTGATCGGCGGCAATGGCGATTCGATCTACAAGCGCCTCATGAACGCCATCGGTCACCCAGATTTGGCGGAAGACCCCAGCTTGGCCCACAACGCCGGCCGCGCCGCCCGCGTGGACGAGATCGACGCAGCGATCACGGTTTGGACGGTGCAGCGTTCGGTCGAGGAGGTGGTGGCAACCTTGCAAGCGGTGAGCGTGCCGGTGGGGCGGATCTACACGGTGCGCGACATCGCGGCTGATCCGCACTACCGCGCGCGCCAGATGATCCAGACCATCACCACCGCCGACGGCTTGCAGCTCGATGTGCCCGGCATCATCCCCAAACTCAGCGCCACGCCCGGTGCCCTGCGCACCTTGGCCCCAGAGCTGGGGGAGCACACCGAGCAAGTCCTAGCGGCTGTGCGAGCCAGCGCAGCGCGACGCGCTTCACCACGGCGGTGAATCGTCTTCTGCCGGGCTCAAGGGACTCAAGGGTATGGCGGGGGTTGAGGGCGCAGCGGCGGGGCCTTGACCAAAAATTTGCTCACCGCCCAAGGCTTCGATCAGTTCGGGGATGAGTTGGGCCAATTCGCCGGTGGCGATGGCGATGTCGGCGTCGAAGCTGGCGTCTTGGTCGGTGGCGTTTTGTTCTTGGCCTTCAAGCACCACGTCGAGCAGTTCGATCTTTTTGAGCTGCATGGTGTCGGTGAGCAGCAGCGAGACGCGCCCAGCCCAGGTGAGCGCCAGTTTGGTGGGCAGCTTGCCTTGGGTGATGTGCAGGCGCACCTCGTCGATGTCGAGCGGATGGCGGGCGTAGCGCACCACTGACTTCATCTCGTCGCTCGATTTGAGCTCGCACTCGCGGTCCACCGTGAAGGCCACGGGCGGCTCGCCGTGCAGCAGCCAAGCGGACATGACGGCGGCCGGGGATTCGTGGGTCAGCACCGGCGTGATGGCAAAGCCTTCAAGCGCTTTGACCAGCAAGGTGATGATGTTTTCGGCGCGGTTGGCGCTGCTGCTGTCGATCGCCAGCAGCTTGGCTTGCGGGTCGATCCAAACCAAAGTGGTGCTTTGCTTGGTGAAGGCTTGGGGCAGCAGTTCGAGTTGCGCTTGCTCGCGCAGTTCTTTGGTTTGCTTTTTGCCCGGTTTGTGGCCGCTGCTTTGCTCGATCTGCGCCGCCAGCTCATCGGCCCGGCGTTTGACCACCGAGCCCGGCAGCACGCGCTGCTCGCTCATGAGCTTGAGCAGCCATTGCCCGCCGACCGATTCGGCCAGCACGCCGTGGGCCGCGCCGCGCGGTGCGACCCAGCCGTCGGATTGGGGTTGGGTGGCACCGCAAGGCACAAACCGGCCTGCATCCAGAGCCGACTCGATCTGTTCCAAGCTGGCCGACCAGTTGGGTTGGATGCGAAACAAGGTCAAATTTTTGAACAAGGGGGATCTCTGCAAGGTTGGACGTGGGTCGGAACCTTAGCAGAGCACCACAATCAAAGGCCATGAAGATCACTGCCTCATTCATTCATCGCCCGCGCTGTGCGGTCAGCGCAGCTAGCGTGTTGCTGGCCGCGACCACAGGACTCACAGGGCTTGTCGGTTGCAGTGGCGGTAACGGTGGTAACGGGGGCAATCCCTATCCGTCCACCGGACCAGCGTTGGTCATCGCACCTGCTGGAGCGAGTTTTCGTCCGACGCTGTTTCGGCCCGAGCCGCCGACGCTACAAAGCCTGTGCGCTGCCACGCCGGTCACGGGGGCGAATGCCACGCTGGCACGCGTCTGGTTGGCCCAGACCCATCTGATGGAGCCGGGCTGGGCATTTTGGAACTTGGTGCAAGACCGTGGGGCCTTGCTTAAAGTCGATGTGAGTGCCCCGGCCAGCGCGGGCACGGCACCGCCGCAGATCAGCGTCCAAGCCAGCTGGGCCGGCGGCAGTGCGACACGTTGCATGGTGGCGCCAGCCACGCTGCCGACCACGGTGGACATGGATGTGCAACCGCAGCGCCAAGATCTGGCCAGCAGCTACACCCTGACCCTGCCGCGCGATTGGATGCGGCCCGATCTGAGCTTGACTGTGAGTGTGGCGGGCGGCCCAAGCCGCACCTTGACGCCGGCCGATTTGCGCCTTGAGACCCAGCCGCAGCTGGAGATGGTGCTGACCGATGTGCTGCTTTTTGGTGATACCACCGCGCGTGATCAGCGCAGCCTGCAAGCCGAATTTGCCGCGCGTTTTCCGTTCACCGCTGTGGCTTTCTACGCTTGGCCGCAGCCGCTGACCTTGCCTCGGCTGGTGATTGCACCGCGCAGCGACGGGCGTACCGCCCAAGGCATCACCAGCGCGCAACCGGCTGTTTGGGCGGATCGCCTGCCGAGTTGCACTGCCGCCGAACAAAGCGCGGGCCAATGCACGCTCTACAGCGACTTTGGCGTGATCGCGGCCTCTTTGAGCCTGATGAGTCAGCTTAAACAAGCCAACGGCATGGCCTCGACCTCGGTTTGGTTTGGCGGTTTGGGGGCCCATTCGGGGGGCGGTGGTGGCTTGGGCGGCGGTCAGCAAGCCAGCGGCAGCGACTATCAGCTGGTCTTCAACCACGAAGTCGGCCACGCGCTGAGCCT
>NZ_JBYSVC010000029.1:0-28202 GCF_057922285.1 Leptothrix toolikensis (SeqCode) | reverse complement strand
CACCGGCCCTTCGACCGAGCTCAGGGCGAACGGGCAAAAAAGGCTCAGCCCGAACGGTCAAAAGTCGCTCAGCCCGCCCGCCGCGCAGCCAAGGCGTCGAGCAACTTGCTGTGGATGCCGCCGAAGCTGCCGTTGCTCATGCACAGCACGTGGTCGCCGGGGCGGGCGAGTTGGAGGGTGGTGGCGATGGTTTTGTCGATGCTGTCGCAGACCTTGGCTTGGGTGCCCATGGGGGCCAAGGCTTCGGCGGCGTTCCAGCTCAAACCGCCGCTGTGGCAGATGGCCAGATCGGCTTCTTCGAGCGCCCAAGGCAGTTGGGCCTTCATGGTGCCGAGCTTCATGGTGTTGGAGCGTGGCTCGAACACGGCCAAGATGCGGCCGGCCCCGACTTTGCGGCGCAGGCCGTTGACGGTGGTGTGGATGGCGGTGGGGTGGTGGGCAAAGTCGTCGTAGACCTTGACGCCGTCGGCTTCACCGCGCAGCTCTAGGCGGCGGCGCACGTTTTGGAACTGACCCAGCGCTCGGGCGGCGTTGGTGGGGGCCACGCCCACATGCTCGGCGGCGGCCATCGCGGCCAAAGCGTTGAGCTGGTTGTGTTCGCCCAGCAAGCTCCATTCGACCCGGCCGATTTGCTGGCCGCTGCGCAGCACCTCAAAGGTGTGCGGCTCGCCCCGGGCGCGCCATGTGCCGGGCTCTTCTTTCTTGCCGCCAAAGCGGATCACTTCGCTCCAGCATCCTCGGGCCAAGACGCGCTGCAAGCTTTCCTCGCGGGCGTTGACCACCAGCCGACCGCTGGCGGGCACGGTGCGCACCAAGTGGTGGAACTGGGTTTCGATCGCGCCCAGATCGGGAAAGATGTCGGCGTGATCGTGTTCGAGGTTGTTGAGGATGGCGGTGCGCGGCCGGTAGTGAACGAACTTGCTGCGCTTGTCAAAAAAGGCGGTGTCGTATTCGTCGGCCTCGATGACGAAGGGCGCGCTCTTCCCGCCGAGTCGGGCCGAGACGCCGAAGTTTTGCGGCACGCCGCCCACCAAAAAGCCCGGCTGCAAACCGGCGGCCTCCAGTACCCACGCCAGCATCGAGGTGGTGGTGGTCTTGCCGTGCGTCCCGGCCACGGCCAGCACATGGCGGCCTTGCAACACATGTTCAGCCAGCCACTGCGGACCGCTGGTGTAGGGCAAGCCTGCGTCGAGGATGGCTTCCATGAGCGGGTTGCCACGGCTGACCACGTTGCCGATGACGAACAGATCCGGTTTCAAGGCCAACTGATCGGCCGTGAAGCCTTCGATCAGCTCGATGCCCAAGGCCCGCAGCTGATCGCTCATGGGTGGGTAGACGTTGGCATCGCAGCCAGTGACGCGGTGACCAGCTTCACGGGCGAGGGCGGCCACACCGCCCATGAAGGTGCCGCAGATTCCGAGGATATGGATGTGCATCGGGGCATTTTACGGAGCGCCGATGAAGGGCCCCGTGCGACTTGGCCGGTGTCACGCAACGGTCATCAAACTGCCACAGGCGTGTCATGGTGGCCCCGCAGACTCGCGTCGAAACCACCGAGGAGATCGACATGAGTGAACTGCCCAACCCCATGCTGCCGCTGTCATCCGATATGTTGCCTCGGAGGTCACTTCATCCAAGCGGCCTGGCTGCGCCGATGCATTCAACAACCGCACAAAGCCCTCAGGGCGGCCCTTTGGAGGTGGTTTGGGCCAAGCATCAGGATGAAGTTCGCGAAGCCCAGCGTCTGAGGTACGCGGTTTTTGCGGGCGAGATGGGTGCTCGGCTGACCACGCCGGTCGAGAACCACGACATCGATTTCTTCGACGATTACTGCGAACACCTCTTGGTGCGCGATGTCGCCAGCCAAGAGGTGATTGGCACCTATCGCCTGCTCACCCCGGCGCAGGCCCGCCGTGTGGGCGGTACGTACAGCGATACCGAATTCGATCTGGTGCGCCTGTGGGCACTGCGTTCGCGCATGGTCGAACTGGGCCGCAGTTGTGTACACGCCGACCATCGCCATGGCGGCGTGATCTTGGCGCTTTGGGGGGCCTTGGCTGAATTCATGGTGCGCAACCAGTTCGACAGCATGATCGGCTGCGCCAGCATTCCCATGAAGCACAACGGCATCATGGGCGGCCAAGCGGCAGCGAGCATTTGGGAGCAGTTGCGCCAAACCCATCTGGCCCCGGTCGAGCTGCAAGTGCGTCCGCGCTTGCCCTTGCCGCTGGATCATTGGGCTGCGAAGGGTGGGCCGCAGGTCGAGCCGCCGGCTTTGATCAAGGGCTACTTGCGCTTGGGGGCCAAAGTGCTGGGTGCGCCGGCATGGGATCCAGACTTCAACACCGCTGATTTGCCCATGTTCATGCGCATCAATGATCTGCCGGCCCGCTATCGCAAGCACTTCTTGCGCTGAGTTGTCACCGTTTTGTCACGCAGATTGGTGACACTCGCGTGCCTATTTTTAACAGGATGCCATGAGCGTCTCCCGACCCGACCCGACCCCGCCGCATCCTTTCTTGGATCGCGACCACAGCATTCTTGCCTTCAACGAGCGGGTGCTCGATTGGGCCCGACGGCCCGAGGTGCCGCTGCTGGAGCGGCTGCGTTTTTTGTGCATCGTCTCCTCCAACCTCGACGAATTTTTTGAGCTCCGGGTGGCGGCCAGCTTGGCCACGCTGCGCGGTGTAGGCGGCAAACCTTCGCACGGCGCGGCCGCTGCTTTCGACGCCCTCTCCCAAGCTGCGCATACCCTGGTGGATAGCCAGTACAGCCTCTACAACGAGGCTTTGATCCCGGCTTTGAAAGAGCAAGGCATCCGCGTGATTGCCCATGGGGAGCGCAATGCCGCGCAGCGCCGTTGGGTCAAGGACTACTTTGAGCGCGAAGTCCGGCCCTTGCTGGTGCCGGTGGCGCTGGACCCCGCCCATCCCTTTCCGCAGGTGGCCAACAAGTCGCTCAACTTCATCGTCCATCTGAGCGGCAAGGATGCCTTTGGGCGCGACAACGATATCGCCATCGTCAAGGTGCCGCGCGTGCTGCCGCGCATGATCAAGATGCCCGCCAGCCTCAAGGGCAGTGCGACGACCAAACATCTGTTTGTGTCGATCTCCAGCGTGATCCGCGCCCATTTGGTCGATTTGTTCACCGGCCGCGAGGTCAGCCATTTCTCGCAGTTCCGCGTCACACGCCATTCCGACTTGGCGGTGGATGACGAGGATGTGAAGAACTTGCGCACCGCCCTGCGCCAAGGCTTGCAACACCGCCATTACGGCGAGGCGGTGCGGCTGGAGGTCTCGGCCGGCTGCACCGAATATTTGGCCGACTTTCTGCTGACGCACTTTGACCTCCCGCCGCAATCGCTTTACCGCGTGCATGGCCCCGTGAACTTGGTGCGTACCAACCAGTTGATCGACTTGGTGAGCGAGCCTGCGCTGCTGTTTGCGCCTTATCAGCCGAGCTGGCCGCAGGATTTGACGCCGGGCCAATCGTTTTTTCAGCGCCTCAAGCAAGGCGATGTGCTGATCCACCAGCCCTTTGAAACCTTTGATGGCGTGCTGGCTTTCCTGCGCGAGGCGGTCCACGACCCGCAGGTCTTGGTGATCAAGCAAACCATTTATCGTGCCGGGGCCGACTCAGAAATGATGGCCTTGCTGCGCGAGGCGGTGCGCCGTGGCAAGGAAGTCACGGCGGTGGTCGAGCTCAAGGCGCGCTTTGACGAAGAAGCCAACATCAACTGGGCCGAGATGCTGGAGTCGATTGGCGCGCAGGTGGTTTACGGCGTGGTGGGCCTCAAAACCCACGCCAAAATGCTTTTGGTGACGCGGCGTGAAGGCAAGGTGCTCAAGCGCTACGGCCATCTTTCCACCGGCAACTACAACCCGCGCACCGCCAAGCTCTATACCGACTTCAGTTACCTGAGCGCCGATGAGGCCCTTGTGGCCGACATGGATCACGTCTTCATGCATCTGGCCAGTCAGATGCGGCTGCCCAAGCTGCAAAAGCTGCTCTTGGCCCCGTTTTATCTGCACAAGAAGATGATCGAGAAGATCGAGCGTGTTGGACTGGCGGCCACGCAGGGGCAGGATGCTCGCATCGTCATCAAGATGAATGCGCTCACCGACGAAGGGCTGATGAACGCCTTGATCCGAGCGGGCAAGCAAGGGGCCAAGATCAACTTGATCGTGCGCGGGGCCTGCATGTTGCCCGCGCAGGTGCCCGGTGTGACCGACAACATTCAGGTGCGTTCGGTGATCGGCCGCTTGCTGGAGCACTCCCGGGTGTTTTATTTCCGCGCTGGCGCTGAAGAAGACGTGTACTTGTCGAGCGCCGACTGGATGAGTCGCAACATGCTGCGTCGCATCGAACTGGCTTGGCCGGTGACCGATGCTCGGCTGCGCCAACGCATCTTTGATGAGTGTTTGGTGGCTTATCAGGCCGATACCCAAGATGCGTGGAACTTGGGGGCTGACGGGCGCTACACCTGCGTCAGAAACGCCGAAGATGCCTCGCCCCACAGTGCCCAAGCGGCTTTGATGGCCCTTTATGGTCCCACGAGCAGTGCGGCATGACGACCCGAGAACCACGATGGATCTGATCTTCTGGCGGCACGCCGAAGCCCACGACGCCTTGGAGGGCGGCAGCGATTTGCTGCGCGCGCTCACCCCGCAAGGTGAGCAGCAGGCGGCCCGGATGGCGCTGTGGCTGAATCGTCATTTACCCGCCGATACCCGCATCCTTGCCAGCCCCGCGCGGCGCACCGAGCAAACGGCGTTGGCTTTGGATCGACCGTTCAAGCTACACGCTGAGCTGGCCCCGACGGCCAGCTTGGCGCAGTTGCTGGCGCTGACCCAAGGCCCGAACCTGCCCTCAACCGTGCTGATCGTCGGCCATCAACCCACGCTGGGCCAAGCCATCGGCCAGCTCATCGGCTGCAAAGCTGGCGCGTGTTGCGTCAAGAAGGGCGCGGTCTGGTGGCTACGCAGTCGCCAGCGCGGCGGTGTGAACCAAACCGTGCTGCTGAGCGTGCAATCCCCCGGGATGCTGCCCGAGACGCTCTAAGCCGACTCAGGCCGGCCGGTCTTGATGGCGGGCACATCGCGCAAGGCGGCCAAAAAGGCCTCGTCCGACAGGGCCGCCAAGGCCTTGATGCCCGCGCGTAGCACTTCGCTTTTCTTGGCCGGTTGAGCCAAGGCGGCAGCGCGTTGCTTCAAGGCATCGAGCACGGCGTACTCGCCCTTGGGGATGGTGAAGCTGTCGCGCACCAGCTTGGGCTTTTTGGCCTTGTCGGCCAAGGTGGCCTCCAAGGGGGGGGTCTCGACCGGGGGCACGATCACCACCGGCTTGGCGACTCGCTTGCGCGCGCGCGGCGCGGGCTTGCTGGCTTCAGGAGCCGCGATGGGCGCGGCAGGCACGGACTTGCTGAGTGTCTTGGGCATGATGGAGCTTTCTTAAAACGATATAAACAGTATAAACCGTATATATCGTTTAAATCATGCCATCGCCAAGCTGAACCCCCAGGGCATTTTTTGCCAAGCCATCACTTCTTCGCGCAACAAATGGGCCGATTGCGGAAAACTGCGCGTCCAGTTCGCCGGGCAGCGCAGGGTGTGGTGGTGAGGATCCAACGTTAGCACCAAGTCTTGAATCACCGGATCACGCCGAGCGTGGCAGAGGATGACGGCCAAGCGCAGGCACAGGATCTGGCTCCAAAAGGCCGGGTCTTGGGGGGCGGGATCAAGCTTTTTCAGCCGCCCACGGTGCCCGAACACCAGTTGGCTCAGGCGGTGCAGTTCGGCCACCGAAAAGCCGGGCGCATCAGCGTGGTCGAGGATGTAGGCCCCGTGGCGGTGATAGCTGCTGTGGCCGATCTGGCAGCCAATTTCGTGCAGTTGCGCCGCCCAGCCCAGCTTGCGGGCTGAGCGCGGGTTCTCGACCGGGCCCAGATCCAGTTGGCTGAGCAGTTGGGTGGCGACGGTGGCCACCCGCTGAGCTTGGGCGGCATCGACTGCAAATTTGCGGGCCAGCACGGCCACCGTGGTGCTGCGCACATCGGTTTCGATGTGCTCGCGGCTGAGTAAGTCGTAGAGCGCCCCTTGGCGCAGCGCGCCTTGGGCGGCTTGCATCTCGCGGATGTCAAGCAGGTCGAAGACCGCGCTCAAGACGCTCAAGCCGCCGCCAATCACGGCGCGCCGATCCTCTTTGAGGCCTTCGAGCCGCAAGCGGTCCATGCTCGGTGCTTTGATAAGGCGCTCGCGCAGCCAAGCCAAGCCTTCGCGGGTGATGCTCCCCTCGGGCCAGCCGGCGGCGGTCAGCACGGTGCCCACTGCACCGATGGTGCCGGAGGAACCGTAGGCCACGTCCCAGCGGTTGCGCGGATAGTTCACGGCGGCTTCGTCGAGCACCGCCTTGGCGGCGATCTCGGCGCGCTCAAAAGCGGCCGCGCTGAACTGGCCGTCGGGGAAGTAGTTCATCGACCATGACACGCTGCCCAAGCGGTACGACTCGACTTGTTCCGAGCGATAGGCTTGGCCCAAGATCACTTCGGTGGAACGCCCACCAATATCCACCACCAAGCGGCGCTCATTCGATTGCGGCAACAGGTGGGCGACGCCCAGATAGATCAGGCGCGCTTCTTCGCGGCCCGGGATGACGTCGATGGAAAACCCCAGCAACTCGCTGCCGCGTGCCAAGAACTCGTCGCGATTGCGCGCTTCGCGCAGGGTTTGGGTCGCCACGGCGCGCACCTGCTTCTTGTCGAAGCCTGCAATGCGCTCACCAAAGCGCGCGAGGCAGTCCCAGCCGCGCTGCATGGCCTCAGGGGTGAGCTGGCGTTCAGCGTCAAGCCCATTGCCGAGGCGCACGGTTTCCTTGAGGTATTCGGTGCGCTGGATTTGGCCGTGAGCATGGCGGCCGATTTCGAGGCGGAAGCTGTTGGAGCCGAGGTCGATGGCAGCGAGAAGGAGGTCGTTTTGCATGGCTTTGCGCGTTGGGTCGGGCAGCATAGCACCCGGCCTTGACGGGGCGACTAGACTGATGACCCCTTCGTTTTCGGATCTCCCATGCGCATCGGTTTGCTTACCGGCGGCGGCGACTGCCCCGGCCTTAACGCGGTGATTCGCTCGGTCACCAAGTCGCTTATCAACTTGTGCAGTGCCGAGGTGATCGGCATCGAGGACGGTTTTCTGGGCCTGATTGAGCGCCGGGTGCGGCCGCTTGATTGGCGCGCGGTGGGCGGCATTTTGGCCACCGGCGGCACGATTTTGGGCACCAGCAACAGCGCCACGCCTTTTGCGTGGCAAGGGCAGGATGTGTCACCCGCTGTCATGGCCTACGCCGCTGAGTTGGGGCTGGATGGCTTGGTGGTGATCGGTGGTGACGGCACGATGACGATTGCCGAGCGCATGGGCCGTCTGGGTTTGCCGGTGGTGGGCGTGCCCAAGACCATCGACAACGACATCGAAGGCACCGAGCGCAGCTTTGGCTTCGACACCGCCGTGGCCACCGTGACTGAAGCGCTGGAACGGGTTCAAACCACGGGCCAAAGCCATGGCCGCGTGATGATCGTCGAGACCATGGGGCGCTACGCCGGCTGGATTGCGTTGGAAGCCGGGGTGGCTGGGGCGGCGGACATCATCCTTATCCCGGAAGCCGAGTACGACATCGAGACCGTCGCCGCCGTGTGCCGCGAGCGCGAATCGCGCCAGCGTTTCACCGTGATCTGCATCGCCGAAGGCGCCAAGCCCGTGGGCGGCACTTGGACGGTGGACCGGCGCATCGAGGCCTCACCCGATCCGATCCGCTTGGGTGGCGTGGCGCACGCCTTGCGCGAACAACTCCAACCCCATCTGCGCAGCGAGGTGCGCGCCACCGTGTTGGGCCACGTCCAGCGTGGCGGCTCGCCCACGCCGTTTGATCGTGTGCTTGCCACCCTCTACGGCCACCACGCGGCCCACTTGGTCCGCGACCAGCAATGGGGCCAGATGGTGACGCTCCAAGGCGGACAGCTCGGCAGCGTCCCCCTCAACCACGTCGCCGGCCGCAACCGCCTCGTCGCCCCCACCCACCCCTTGTGGGTCTGTGCCCGCGAGATCGGGGTGTCGTTTGGGGAACTTAGCCGACCTTGAGCATCGTCTGCATGCCGACCCATTCGCCACCGGGGGCGAGCATGACGGGGTTGGCGATGCGGGCGGCTTCGATGCAGATCATGTCGCGCCAGCCTTCGGGAGGCATGTCGGCCATGCGGGCGCAGGCCTCGGGGCCGGGGTTCCAGATCACGGCGTCTTCAAAACCCTCCCAGCCGACGCGCACCTTTTGACCAAGACCGCGCAGCAGCAGCGGCTGCGGGGCGGCCCAGTAGATGCGGTCGGTGGCTTGGGTCATGCTGCATACATCGGTCCATTGCTGGCGGGTGGTGCCTTGGAGCTTGTCTTCGTAGGTGCAGTCTTGCAGCCCTTCGACTTGCGCCTTGAGCACGTTGTCGCAGCGCAAGTAGGTGTGCAGCGCGGCGGTGAAGTCAAAACTGGTCTCGCCGGGGTTGTTGACGGCCAGTTCGATGTCGATGCGTTGCTTCGAAATGCTGACGGTCAGCTCCAAGCTGAAGGCGTGCGGCCATTCAGCGCGGGTAGCGTCGTTGTCTTGGAGCGAGAGAACGGCAAAGGCGTGCTCGCCGCGCACCCCAGTTTCTTCGAGCGTCCAAGCGTGCAAACGGGCAAAGCCGTGGCGTCGCCCGGGGCCTTGGTCAGAGAACTGCGGAAAGATCACCGGCACGCCACCGCGCACTGCCTTGCCGGGCGCGCAGTCGGTGAGGGGCGAGAGATAAAGCTGCTCCTCGCCGCCTGCCGGTTGCCACGCAACGAGGTGGGCTCCGTGAAGCAAGATGGTGGCGCGGGCACCATCGGGCGAGCGCAGTTTCACGGCCGGTGCATCGGCCAAAGCACTGGGGCCGAGGTGGGTGGCAGCGTTCATCAAAGCTGAGCCAGCACGTCGCGGGCGGCGGCCAGCGTGGCGTCGATGTCCTCAGCCGTGTGGGCAGCGCTCACAAAGCCGGCTTCGTACAGCGCGGGGGCCAAGTAGACGCCGCGATCCAGCATGCCGTGGAAGAAGCGGTTGAAGCGCTCCTTGTCGGTTGCCATCACGACGTTGTAGTTCTGCGGCAGCTCGGAGGCAAAGAAAAAGCCGAACATGCCGCCTTGGCATTCGCTGACCAGCGGCACACCGGCCGCTTGAGCGGCAGCTTGCAAGCCGTGGGCGAGCTGCGCCGTGCGGGCCGAGAGGGCTTCAAAGAAGCCGGGCTTCTTGATCTCACGCAGCGTGGCCAGACCGCAGGCGGTGGCCACCGGGTTGCCCGAGAGCGTGCCAGCTTGGTAGACCGGGCCCAGTGGTGCGAGCTGCTCCATGATGCGGCGCGGGCCGCCGAAGGCTGCCAGCGGCATGCCGCCGCCAATGACCTTGCCGAAGACGCTTAGATCAGGGCGGAAACCGGGGATCAGTTCGGCGTAGAGGCTCTGGGCGCTGCCGAGCGCGACGCGAAAGCCCGACATCACCTCGTCAAACACAAACAACGCGCCGTGCTGGTCGCAGAGTTCGCGGATGCGCTTGACGAAGGGCACGCTGGAGCGCACGAAGTTCATGTTGCCGGCGATCGGCTCGATCATCACGCAGGCGATTTCGTCGCCTTGGGTGCGGAAGGTTTCTTCGATCTGCTCGACGTTGTTGTATTCGAGCACCAAGGTGTGCTGCACCACCTCGGCAGGCACGCCGGCGCTGGTGGGGTGGCCGAAGGTCGCCAGACCTGAGCCGGCTTTGACCAGCAAGGCGTCGGCGTGGCCGTGATAGCAGCCCTCGAACTTGATGATCTTGCTGCGTCCGGTGGCACCGCGCGCCAAGCGGATGGCGCTCATGCCGGCTTCGGTGCCGGAGCTGACCAGACGGATCTGTTCGCACGACGGCACCAAGCTCAGGATCTCTTCGGCCAGCTCAATCTCACGCTCGGTCGGCGCGCCAAAGCTGAAGCCTTCTTCGATGGCTTTACGCACTGCGTCCAGCACCGCTGGGTGACCGTGGCCGAGGATCATCGGGCCCCAAGAGCCGATGTAGTCGATGTAGCGCTGCCCTTCGGCATCCCACATGTAGGCCCCTTGGGCCCGGGTGATGAAGCGCGGGGTGCCACCGACGGCACGGAAAGCCCGTACGGGCGAATTGACGCCGCCAGGGATGGAGATCTTGGCGCGGTCGAAGAGCTGCTGATTAGTGGACATGGCGAGGGCTGGGGGCAGAGTCGGAAAGGCGGTCATCGGGGGTTTCTTCACCCGCTTCGGCGTCGGCGTCTTCTTCAGGCAGGGCCCAGAAGAAGCGGTCAGGAATGACCTGGCCCATGCCGGGGCGGAAGCCAGCATCAAGCGCTTGGTCGAGGAACGCCAAGGCTTCGGCCACAGCGGTGGGCAGATCCAATCCGGTGGCGATCAAGGCGGCGATCGAGGCGGACAAGGTGTCGCCGGCACCGACGAAGGAGGTCTCAAAACGCTCGAACTTCTCGCCCGCGATGGCCCCTTGGGGGGAGGCAAGGATGTTATCGATTTGGTTGTTCGGCTTGCCCTGAGGCTGCAAGCCGGTGACGAGCACATGGCGCGTGCCGTGCTCGGCAGCGGCCACAGCCAGTTCACGCACGGAGGGCGTGCGTTCGGATTCCCAGTCGGGCAGAAGGAAATCGGTGAGCGTCTTGTGGTTGCCGACCAACACTTCGGTCTGCGGCAGCACCAGTTCGCGCAGCGCGTCGTGGTAGGACTGAAACTGATCTTCGTCGTCGATCCAACTCAGGTTGGGCAAGTAGGTGATGAGCGGCACATCGGGGTAGTCGGACAGCACCTCGGCCACCGAGCCGATGGTTTCGGCCGAGCCCAAAAAACCAACTTTCCATGCGGCAATGGTGATGTCTTCCAGCACCGTGCGGGCCTGTTCGACCACGGCTTCAGCGTCGATCAGGGTCTGATCGAAGATCTCGCTGGTATCGCGCATCAGGATCGTGGTCACCACTGGCAAGGCATGGGCACCCATGGCGGCCATCGTGGCAATGTCGCCCGCCAGCCCGCCAGCTCCGGTGGCATCACTGGCATTGAACGTCAGCACACACACGGGAGCTTGGGAAAGCTCGGCGGTCGGGTCTTCGGGGAGAACGGGAGTCGGTGCAGGGCTCATCAGCTGTGATGCGATCGGTCAGGGACCGATCAGCATGTCCTTGTATGGTGCGTTGGGCGGCAGTCTTTCGTTCGCCATGAACGAAAGGATGTTGTGTAGGTGCCCACGAACCTTTGCTCATCATGCAAAGGCTGTCGCTACAATCCTCCGTCATTGTAGACAAGCTCGCTTCTTAGGCGGGCCATGCGTGTATCCCTTATGCATACTTGGATGTGTTTAATCTGTGGCTGGATCTATGACGAGGCTGCGGGTGCTCCCGAGCACAAGCTTGCGCCCGGTACGGCGTGGGCTGACGTGCCCATGAACTGGACTTGTCCAGAATGCGGTGCCCGCAAAGAAGATTTTGAAATGATCCAGATCTAGTCCAGTCGTATCCTGAGGGTTGGCCGAATGGAGGAATCGTGGTGGTGGATGAAATGACGCTCTCGCCCAGTGCAAAAACAGGGCAAGTGGGTGGCGTGATGCGGGTGCTGGTGATTGATGACAGCAACACCATCCGTCGCAGTGCTGAGATTTTTCTCAAACAGGGTCACTGTGAAGTGGTCTTGGCGGAGGATGGTTTTGATGCGCTGGCCAAAATCAATGACACCCAGCCGGATCTCATTTTTTGCGACATCCTGATGCCGCGCCTAGATGGCTATCAAACCTGTGCCATCATCAAGCGCAACCCTCGTTTTTCGAGTGTGCCCGTCATCATGTTGTCGTCTAAAGACGGTTTATTTGACAAAGCACGTGGCCGCATGGTGGGTTCAGAGGATTACCTGACCAAGCCTTTCACCAAAGACCAACTGTTGCAGACGGTGGCGCAGTACCGTCGTGCGTCATGAGGCCCATGATGTTCCTGTCTGAAACGAAGTGACCAAGGGTCAGAGGTAGTCCATGTCGATTCAGAGTATCTTGCTGGTGGATGACTCAAAGACGGAGTTGTACGTCCTCTCTGAGCTGCTGACCAAGCGTGGTTTTCGGGTTCGGACCGCCGAAAATGGTAACGATGCCATGCGCCGCATCAGCGAAGAAAAACCCGATCTGATCCTCATGGATGTGGTGATGCCTGGGCTGAATGGCTTCCAGTTGACGCGTGCTATCACCCGTGATCCCCGTTATGCCGATGTGCCTGTGATCATGTGTACCAGCAAGAATCAAGAAACCGACAAGGTGTGGGGCATGCGTCAAGGTGCCCGCGATTACGTCGTCAAGCCCATCAATCCGGATGAGTTGTTGCGCAAGATTCGCGCCTTTGGTTGAGGCGAGCGATGACGCAAAAAGAAGCCCTGATGGAACTGCAAGGACGTCTAACCGAGAAGCTGCAAGCTGTTCGGTCGGCGTCGAACACGGTGGGTTGGCTCGCAGTCGAAAGTGCCGGTCGGCCTTTTCTACTGCCGTTGGCCGAGTCGGGTGAGATTTTCCCCGTCACCACCTTGGTGACCGTACCCCACACCCAAGCTTGGTTCATGGGTGTGGCCAATCTGCGTGGCACGTTGTCAGGTGTGGTGGATCTGGGTGGCTTTTTGGGTTTGCGAACGGAGCGTACACAGCCCGGTCGTGATCAAGCCCAAGTCCGGCTGGTGGCCTTCAACCCCAGCCTAGAAACCAATGTGGCGCTGTTGGTGGATCGCTTGGCGGGGCTGCGCAATCCGGCACAGTTGACCCCTGAGCCTGAATCCGCCAGCAGTACCGCTCACCCCGCTTTTGCCAGTGCGCTGTATCGGGACGAAGCTGGGCGGGTCTGGCAAGAGTTGCGTCTGGCGTTGCTGGCGCGCGACGAGCGCTTCTTGCATATCTTGGACCGCGCATGAGCTTGTCCGAAAGCAGCTTTTCGCTGAAGATCCAAGCTGGGACGAGGGCTTCATGAGTCTGTTGGATAACCTGAAACGCTTGGTTCGGCGTAAAGACGATGCCGGGCAAGATGATGTCGGCTTCACCGATGGCTTTGCTGTGGCCGAAACCGGGACGGGCAATGGCCTGCTTGGTATGGACACCGGACATGCGGGTGGACTGATTACTGAGGCGGAAGCGTCGGTGGAGAGCGCCAAGTCAAGGCGTGCCCCGAAAGAACGCCCTGATTGGGGCCAAGGTCGGTTGGCTCGCTGGTTGGGCGGCGATTTTGCTTTGCCGCTGATCGGCCATTGGCCCGCTGAACGTCAACAGCGCTTGCTGGCCAGTTTGCTGACGAGCGGTGTCTTTGGCTTGGTGCTTGCCTCGGTATTGGCTGTGATGACCCTGAGCGAAAGTGCCGCGCAAGTGTCTGCGGTCGGTCGGGCCTTGACCCAATCTCAACGACTTTCTAAATCGGTTTTGCAGGCTTTGGCGGGTGAGCCTCGCGCCTTTGATGAAGTGCGTGAATCCATTGAGGCGCTGACCAAGAATGTGCGTGGTCTGCGCAGCGGGGCTTCCGACATGGGCCTAGAGGCTGTTTCTGGCTCGGTCCAGACGTTGCTTGAGCCTTTGCAGCCGATGGTGGACAAGGCCGAAAAACAAGTCCGTATCGTGCTTGATGGTGAACGCGTTTTGACCTTGGTGGGCCAGTCGCTGCGCACGATCAGCAAGAAATCCTCCGAGTTGCTTGAGGTGGCGGAGACCGTGGCCTCGCTCAAGCTCCAAGAAGGCGGTTCTTCGGCCGAAGTGGCTGCCGCTGGACAACTCGTGATGTTGACGCAGCGGATCGGCAAGTCAGCCAACGAGGCATTGAATATTCAGGGCGTGACCAACGCCAGCGCCGCGTCTTCTCCGGGGGCTGGGCCCAACGAATCCGAGGGTGAGGGCGGGGCCTTTGGCGCGTTATTTCTGCTGGGTAAGGATCTCAATACCTTTCGTGATGTGGCGCAAGGGTTGCTTGATGGCAACAGCGAGATGCGGCTTCAGCCCACGCGTGACCAACAGACCCGCGAGTATTTGCAGCAGCTCATCAAAGACTTCAAGCTGATCCGTGATCGTGCGACAGCCATTTTGAGTAGCCGCGATGGGTTGGTGCGTGCCAGCCAAGCGCAAGTAGAGTTGCTCAACGACGGCGACCCCTTGCGCCGAGGCTTGGAAGCCGTGCAGGCCCGACTGACCTCGGCGGGTGGGTTGAGTTGGTTCCATCTGATTCTCTTTGGCTTGTCTTTGTCCTTGGGCGTCATGGGTGGGGTGGGCTTGTTGCTTGTCTTCACCCGCGATCAACATCAGCGTGCCGCGTTTGCCGAAGAACAGCGCCAAGAAGCCGAGCGTCAGCAGCGCGAGGCCAAACGTGTCAACGATGCCAATCAGGCGGCTATTCTGCGGCTGATGAATGAGTTGCAGTCGGTGGCTGAGGGCGATCTGACCCAACAAGCCACCGTGACCGAAGACATCACCGGGGCGATTGCCGACTCGGTCAACTACACCGTCGAAGAGCTGCGTTCGCTCGTCTCACAAGTCCAAGGGACGGCGTCACGGGTGACTGAAACCACGCAGCAAGTTGAAACGACCTCGACCGAATTGCTCGCGGCTTCTGATGAGCAATTGCGTGAAATTCGTGAAACAGGCGAAGCCGTGTTGCAAATGGCCAGCCGGATTCAACGGGTCTCCGCCCAAGCTCAGCAATCGGCTGAAGTGGCTCGGCAGTCGCTGTCGGCTGCGACCTCTGGTTTGACGGCGGTGTTGGATACGATCAGCGGCATGAACATGATCCGTGATCAAATCCAAGAAACGTCCAAGCGCATCAAACGCTTGGGTGAATCGTCGCAAGAGATTGGGGAGATCACCGACATGATTTCTGACATCACGGAGCAGACCAACGTTTTGGCGCTCAATGCCGCCATCCAAGCGGCTTCGGCCGGGGATGCCGGGCGGGGCTTTTCGGTGGTGGCGGAAGAAGTGCAGCGACTGGCCGAACGTTCGGCCGATGCCACGCGCGCCATTGCGGCCTTGGTCAAGACCATTCAGACCGACACCGCTGATGCCGTCGCGGCCATGGAGCGCTCGACCCAAGGCGTGGTGGAGGGGGCTAAATTGTCCGACAACGCGGGCACTGCTTTGGCTGAGATCGACCGGGTCTCTCGGCAACTGGCCGAGTTGATCGAGGAAATTTCAGCCCAAGCGCGACGCGAGGCCGATTCGGCCAACGTGGTGGCTTCCAATATCCAGCATATTTTTGCCGTCACCGAGCAGACAGGTGAAGGCACTCGATCGACGGCCCAATTGGTGCGTCAGCTCTCTCGCACAGCTGAAGAGCTGCGCCAGTCGGTGTCTCGTTTCAAAATCAGCTGATCGCCGATCCAAGGCACGGCGGTCTTGCCACACTCAGCTTCGATGCAATCGCACAACGACACTGTCGCATCCGCCGATCTCAGCGCTATCGCCTGGGTTCAGGAGGAGTTGCGCAAGACGCTGGAGACGGCGCACAAGGCGCTTCGGCGTTATCTCAGGGATTCGGAGACGACCACCGCGTCGGATCTTGATGATGTTGAACCCGCTGTCTTGCGCCATGCGCGCCAGCACATCCATCAAGGGGTGGGTGCGCTTGAGCTGATCAACATCCCCGAAGGGGCGCAGTTGTTGCGCGCCTGTGAGGCCATGGTGCAGCGCTATGTCGGCAAACCTTATCGGCTCAATGCCGAAGGGGTGGCGGCCATTGAGCGTGCAACCTTTGCCTTGATGGATTATCTGGCGCGCCTCTTGGCGGGCAAGCCCACGACACCGCTGGCTTTGTTTCCGCAGTTGCGGGTGTTGCTTGAAGCGGTGGGTTCGGACCGGATCCATCCCGCTGATTTGTGGGATTTCGAGTGGGAATGGCGGGCCATTGAGGGGCCAACCAAGCCGCCCCGTGCGCCCGATGAAGTCATCTTGGGTGCTTTTGAAAAGCGCTTGCTATCGGTGGTGCGCTCGGATGCCACCGAAGGTGCGCGTTCCTTGGCCATGCTCTGCCAAGGCTTGGCTTCGACGGCAGATTCCTCGCATGCCGCCACCTCGTGGCGCATTGCCAGTGCTTTCTTTGAGGCTTGGGCTTGGGGTCAACTGACTCCCGATCTGTTTACCAAACGCACCGCCTCGCGGGTGATGGGCCAGCTGCGCGCCATGATCAAAGGTGAGCGCTCGGTTTCGGATCGTTTGGCGCAGGATCTGCTGTTTTTCTGTGCTCGTGCTACCAAGATCGACCCGGTTCAGACGCCAGTGTTGGCTGCGGTCTATGCGGCCTATGCCTTGCAAGAGCGTGGCAACAACATCGCTGGGGTGGATTATTTACAGCCCAGCTTGGGTCGTTTTGATCCCGTTTTGGTCCAGCAAGGGCTCAAGCGGGTGGAGTCGGCCAAGGAAGTCTGGGCGGCCGTCGCTGCGGATGAGTTGCAGCGTATCGGGGCGCTCAACGAGCTGTTTGCGCTGATCGGTGACTCGATTCGACGGCTGTATCCGAACAGCGAGACCTTCGTGGCGGCCTTGCTTTCGGCGGTGTCTCGCACGGTGGCGGCTGCGGCCAAACCCGCTCCTGAGCTGGCCATGGAAGTGGCCACCAGTTTGCTGTATCTCGAAGCCTCGATGGAGGAGGCTGATTTCGATGCGCCTGAGCTGAGTGGTCGCATGGCGACGCTGGCCAGTCGGCTCGACAGCGTGATTCGCGGGCGTTCCGCTGGCGCGGTGGAAAGCTGGATGGAGGAGCTCTATCGGCGCATCTCCAACCGCCAGACCATGAATACCGTCGTCAAGGAGCTGCGCCAATCGCTGTCTGACGTTGAGCAGCAGATTGATCGCTTCTTCCGCCATCCCACCGATCCCGCTCCCTTGGTGGATGTGCCGGTGCATCTGACGGCGATGCGTGGTGTGTTGTCGGTGTTGGGGGTCGATCCGGGCTCTCAGACGGTCGTGCGTATGCGCGAAGACATTCAAGCGCTGATCCGCCGTGTCCAAGAAGGGGCCACTGACGATGTGCAAAGTGGTTTTCAGCGTTTGGCTGACAACCTCGGGGTGTTGGGTTTCCTGATCGACATGCTGGCCGTGCAGCCACAGATGGCGCGCTCGCTGTTTGTTTTTGATCCGATCAAAGGTGTGCTTGCCCCAGTGATGGGCCGCCAAGTGGTTGAGGAGCCACCGCCCGCACCCGCACCCGTTCCAGTCGTGCCACGTGCTGTGCCCGTGCTTGAAGCTGTGGTTGTTCCGCCACCGCCACCGCCACCGCCACCGCCACCCCAACCTGCACCTGCACCTGCACCTGCACCTGCACCTGCACCTATCGCTCCGGTGCCAAGCCCAGCCGAGGAGGAGGATGGCGATGCAGAAATGCGCGAGATCTTCCTTGAGGAGGCGCGCGAAGTGGTGGCCGATGGGCACAAAGCCCTTCGGGTTTGGTCGCAGTCATCGCATGACATGGGCTTGTTGACGCCGCTGCGGCGCGCTTTCCATACCCTCAAGGGCAGCTCACGCATGGTGGGCTTGACCGACTTCGGCGATGCGGCTTGGTCCTGCGAGCAGCTTTACAACAAGTGGCAGGCGGAGCCCTCGTCAAGTGCGCATGAGTTGCAGACCTTGACGGGTGATGCGCTGACTTATTTTGGTGCTTGGACGGAGGCCATTGCTGAGCGTCATGCGGCTGATTTCTTGCCCGATGGGGTGATCGCCGCCGCCGATAGCTTGCGTTTGGCCGGTGAGCTGCTGCGTATCCATGTGCCCACGCCATCTGGCATGCCGGCGGCGATGGTGCCTGATGTGCAGCCGCTTGATGTGGATGTGCTGGATCTGGACGTCGCCTTTGCCGATGACGACCGGCCGGTGATGGAGGCGTTGGAGCCCACCCAGCCCGCCCCGTTGGATGAAATCCCACCCGCAGCATCTCCGTGGCGTGTTGCACCAGCGATGCCCCCTGTGGATCTGGATTTTGATCTGGGCACGGCGGACGTTGTTGCGGCCGTTGAGCCAGAAATGGTGCCGGATGTGGTGCCTGAGATGGCAGCCGAAGCGGTGGCGGACATCCCGGCGTGGGTGGACTTGCCGGTGCTGAGTGGCTTGTCGCAGTTGAGCGGTCTGGCTGATTTGCCGCCGGCTGCGGTGGCTGAAGAGCTGCCTGCGGCGATCCCGGAGGCCGATCATGAGACCGATTTCCCCGCCTTGTCTGGCTTGTCGCAACTGGCGGATCTCTCTGCAACGTCCCCCGTATCCGCCCGGCACGCCACTGGGCCGGTCGATTTGGATATGTCCGATCTGCCCGAGCTTCAAGGCTTGTCGCAGTTGGGTGAGTTGCTGGATCCGATCCCTCACGCCGCCTCGGGCTCAGTGTCTTCGGGTTTGATCAGTCGTGAGTCGCATGTTCATACCGACTTCCCCTCCCTGAGCGGGTTGTCGCAACTGGGTGAGTGGATCGACGAGCCGGCCCAAGCTACCGCCGCCTCGACCGCAGAAACCGTGGCCAGTGAATTGTTTAGTCTTCCGCCGCTGGAAGGCTTGTCCAAGCTGGCTGATCTGTCGGATCTCTCAGAGGCTCCTGCGTTGGCTCCCGCGTTAGCACCTGTGCCCTCGGGTCGGGATGATCCGGTGGATGACCCGATGGCTGCGGTGCTCGGTGAAACCTTGTTGGTGCCACCGATTGATCTCGATGTCACGGATTTCGATGCCTTCTTTGCCGCCGATCCCACCGCACCTGCTGCACTTGCTGCACTTGCCGCACCTGCTCCGCCAGAACCCAAGGTGGTGGCTGAGCAGGCGGAGGATGCCTTTGAGGACGAGTCCGGTGATGATGATGATGAGCAAGTCCGTGTTATTGGCTCTCTGCGTCTGCCGATCCCGCTGTTCAACATTTACTTGAACGAAGCCGATGAGTTGTCGCGGCGGCTCAGTACCGAGCTGGCTGAATGGGCCCTAGAGTTGCACCGTCCCACCGGAGCACTCGCTGCGTCCTCGGCCCATAAGCTGGCGGGTAATTCGGCGGCGGTGGGCTTTACCGATTTGTCGCAATTGGCGCGTGAGCTTGAACATGCCATTGACCGGGTCAATGCGCGCAACACCGCCGGACGCCTTGAAGAGGCGACTCTGTTCATCGACGTCGGTGATGAAGTTCGGCGTTTGTTGCATCAGTTCGCCGCTGGTTTCTTGCAGGTGCCGCCCGCAGGGTTGTTTGGTCGCTTGAAGGGGTGCGCGCATGACGTTGATGTTGCCGCCGCCCGCGCTGCTGAACGAGCCGCTGAGCAAGCTGCTGAGCTGAGTGATAGCGCGATCACGCCCGACGAAGACGGTGAGTTTGTCTTGCCGGATGTCGTGATCGACACCGGCATGTGGAGTGATTTCTCCACCTCGGTGGCGGAGCCTGTGCAGATCGCTGATTCGGCCACATCGGTCGATTCGGTCGAACTCGTGGATCTCTCTGAGCCGGTGACGCAGTCGGGGGCTTGGTTCGAACCCGAACACGTTGCGGACACACCTACGGTTGTGTTGGCACCAGCGCCAGCACCGGCGCTGAGCGACTACGGTGCTTTCCCGGCGCATGCAGTCGCCGGCGAGACCATGTTGTCTTGGCCGCTTGATCTTGATCTCACCTTCGATACGGACATCCAGATCGACTTGGGGGTGACCGAAGATGCTGCCGCGCCGCCGCCGGACAATACGGGCAATACGCCTGAGCCCGAGAAGGCCCAGGACATCGACTCTGATGTGGTGGCCCTGTTCGATCATGAAGATGGCCCCATCGACCACGAAGATGTGGTCGATGATCAGCTGTTCCAGATCTTTGTCGAAGAGGCCGATGAGCTGATCCCGGTGCTGGCTGAGCAGTTGCGTGCTTGGCAGGCCGACCCGGCCAACAGCACCGCCGCGATGGCTTGCATGCGTTCGCTGCACACCTTCAAGGGCGGCGCGCGCCTCTCAGGCGCGATGCGGCTGGGTGAAAAAGCGCATCGCTTCGAGTCGGCCATCGAACGGCTGCTTGCGGGCGGTGTGGTGTCGGTGGATGACCTCGATACCTTGCAGCAACGTTTGGATGTGCTGGCCAACGCTTTTGAAGTGCTGCGTCGCATCAACGTTCGGCAAGAGAGCTACACCATGCTGGCGGGTCTTTATGACGCGCCACCCGTTTTTGCCAAGTCGGATCCCTCGCCGACGGTGGTGGTGCCGGTCGCTTCGATGGTGTCGTTGGCCTCGTTGGCATCGCCGCCGGCTCCTGCGCCTGTGCCTGCCGCAGTACCTATGTCGGCACCCACGCTGGCCGCTGCGCCGGCCACCCAAGTGGTGGTGCCCCTCACGGCCCCGGTGGATTGGTCGCAATTCACCCAGCAGCAAATGGCGGCGGCTCCGACCACCGCGCCGGATCGTCCGGTGGGTAATCTTCAGCCGATTCGGGTGCGGGCCCAATTGCTGGATCGCTTGGTCAATCTGTCGGGCGAAGTGAATATCAATCGCTCGCGCGTCGAGACCGAGGTGGGTCAGTTCCGGGGTGCCTTGACCGACTTGTCGGACAACTTAGAGCGGCTCCACCGTCAGTTGAACGACATCACGATTCAGGCCGATACGCAGCTCGAATCACGCCGCGAAGCTTTCCGGGTGGCCGACCAAGCCTTCGACTCGCTGGAGATGGATCGCTACACCCGGCTGCAAGAGTTGACACGCATGATGGCCGAGTCGGTCAACGACGTCGGCACCGTGCGCAGCGCCTTGCAGCGCACCTTGCAGGTGGTCGAGGACGAGCTGGCGACCCAAGCCCGGTTGACGCGTGAGTTGCAAAGCGATTTGTTGCGCACCCGCATGGTCGAGTTCGACAGCCTCTCAGACCGGCTCTATCGCTTGGTGCGCCAAGCGGCCAAGGAAACCGGCAAGCAAGTGCGCTTAGACATCACCGGCAGCTCCATCGAGGTGGATCGCAGCGTGCTGGATCGCATGGTGCCGGCTTTTGAGCACTTGCTGCGCAATTGTGTGACGCACGGCATCGAGCCGTCGTCGTTGCGGGTGGCTGCGGGCAAACCGGCGGTCGGCAGCATCGTGGTCAGCGCCAGCCAAGAAGGCGGTGAAGTCACCGTCGAGATCCATGACGATGGCACCGGTTTGGATTTGCCCCGGATTCGCGAGAAGGCCATCAGCATGGGCTTGTTGCGCACCGACGCGGTGATTTCGGATGCCGATTTGAGTCAGTTCATCTTTGCGCCTGGCTTGTCCACGCAATCGGTGGTGACCGAGTTGGCTGGACGCGGCGTGGGCATGGATGTCGTGCGGGCTGACATCTTCTCGCTGGGCGGTCGCATTGAAATCGACACCCAGCCGGGTCAGGGCACGCGCTTCAAGATGGTGTTGCCCGTCACCACGGTGGTGAGCCAGATCGTGATGTTGCGTGTCGGTGCCAAAACCGTGGCGATGCCCTCCAACCTGATCGAGAAGATTGAGCGCCCGGGTGCAGCGGCGTTGGCGGTGGCCTATCAAAGCGGTTGGTTTGCCTTTGATAACGCCAAGCTGCCATTCTTCTGGCTGGGCGGCTTGCTCGGCTACAGCGCGCGCAGCGAGGAAGAATCTTCCACCAAGACCCAGTCGATTGTGGTGGTGCGTTCGGCCCAACAGCGCGTGGTGCTGCATGTCGATGAACTGCTGGGTAATCACGAAGTGGTGGTCAAGAATTTGGGGCCGCAACTTTCACGGCTGCCGGGTTTGGCCGGCATGACGTTGCTGGCCTCCGGCGAAGTGGCCTTGATCTACAACCCAGTGGCTTTGGCGGCGTTCTACGGTACCCAAGCCCATCACGCCGCGCAGCAAGGGGCGATGGCTACGGCCACGGCCTCGGCGTTGGAAGTACGCAAGGCCGCTTCCGAGGCTCAGCACCATGCCACCGTGTTGGTGGTGGACGATTCGCTCACCGTGCGACGCGTGACCAAGCGCTTGCTCGAGCGTGAAGGCTTCCGGGTCGAATTGGCCAAAGATGGGCTCGAAGCGCTCGAATTCTTGGCCGGCCAGCGGCCCGACATCGTGCTCTCGGACATCGAGATGCCGCGCATGGACGGCTTCGATCTGCTGCGCAACATCCGCAACGACGCCAACCTCAAGTCCCTGCCGGTGGTGATGATCACCTCGCGGATCGCTGAAAAGCACCGCGAGCACGCCACCCAGTTGGGGGCGGATCATTACTTGGGCAAACCCTACGACGACAAGGAACTGCTCGGATTGGTGCGTCGCTACGCCGGCCTGCCCCCGACCCCTGTCAAACCGACTTGACGACGGGTGGGGTCGGTTTGATTTTGGCAAAGCGCGCCAGGGTTTTCTGGCGCGCTTGCTCATGGTCCACCACCGGCTCGGGGTAGTGTTGGCCCAGCTGGATGCCAGCAGCAGCCAAATCCACCGGGTAGCGCCACGGCGCATGCAGCGCCGCATCGGGCAGCGCACTGAGTTCTGGCACGTAGCGCCGGATAAAGCGCCCTTCGGGGTCAAACTTCTCGCTCTGACTCACGGGGTTAAAGATCCGAAAGTAGGGCTGCGCGTCGCAGCCGGTGGACGCCGCCCACTGCCAGCCGCCGTTGTTGGCCGCCAAGTCAAAGTCGTTCAGGTGGCGCGCAAAGTAGGCTTCGCCGCGTCGCCAGTCGAGGCCCAGATCCTTGGTTAAAAAGCTGGCCGTGACCATGCGCAGGCGGTTGTGCATGTAGCCCGTTTGGTTGATCTGGCGCATCGCGGCGTCCACTAGGGGATAGCCGGTGCGGCCCTCGCACCAGGCGACAAATAGCGCCTCAGCGTGCCGACCATGGTCCCAGCGCAGCGCGTCGCAGGCGGGTTGAAAACAGCGCTCGACCACATGCGGGTGGTGATAGAGCACCTGCATGTAGAACTCGCGCCAAATCAGCTCTGAAAGCCAAACTTCGGCCCCGCGTGAGCCGGTCTTGGCGCGTGCATGGCTGAGTCGCACCAGCTCCCGAATCGAGACGGTGCCAAAGCGCAAATGCACGCTCAAGTAGCTCGGCCCTTTCAGGGCTGGAAAGTCGCGCGTTTGGTCATAGCGGTCGATGCGCGCCAGAAAGTTGCTCAGCAGCTGCTGCGCCCCCGAAGATCCGCTGGGCAGATGCGGGATCGGCGCGGGCTCAAAGCCCAAGTCCGCCAATGAAGGCATGCTGTGCAGCGCCGCAGGCGGGGCTGCAAGTTGGCCGAAGGGCGGTTGTGGTTCAGGTTGAGCGGGGTGGAGCGCTTCATAGCGCTTGAGCCAAGCGTTTTTGTAGGGCGTGAAGACGTTGTAGGGCGTGCCGCTGAGGCTCAGCACCTCATCGCGCTCGAAGACGACTTGGTCTTTATCGCTGTAGAGCGCGATGCCGTGGTTGGCCAGGTCGCCCCGGACATGGGCATCCCGGCGCAGTGCGTCGGGTTCATCGTCGCGGTTCATGAACACCGCTTGCACACCGAGTTGTTCGGCCAAGCGCGGTAGAGCCGTGCGGGCTGAACCATGAACCACGATCAGGCCGCCGCCTTGAGCGCGCAGAGTTTGATCGAGTTCGACCAAGCTGGCGTGGATGAAATCGACCCGTCGATCTGCGCGGGGCAGGTCGTTCAGGATGTCGCTGTCGAAGACAAAAGCGCACCAGACTTGGCGAGCGCGTTGCAGGGCGTGACGCAGGGCGGTGTGGTCGTTGAGACGCAAATCGCGCCGAAACCAGACCAAGGCACGGTCGAGGATGTCGAGGGTGTGGGGCATGGGTGAGAGTGTGAGGGATCGCTACAATCGGCGCATGTCAGGGCCCCGATCTACCTCTACTGTCACCTCGACCAATCTCGCCAATCAGTTTCTGATTGCCATGCCCGGTATGGCGGATGAAACCTTCGCGGGGGCGGTGGTGTACTTGTGTGAGCACACCGAAAAAGGTGCCCTGGGGCTGGTGATCAACCGCCCCATCGACCTCAATCTGCGCAACCTCTTCGAACGCGTTGATCTGAGCTTGGCGCGCGACGACTTGGCTGAGCAGCCGGTCTACTTTGGCGGGCCGGTGCAGACTGAACGCGGCTTTGTGCTGCATGACCGGCTGGCGGAAGAGGGCGGGCACTACGCTTCATCACTCACGGTCCCTGGTGGCTTGGAGATGACCGCCAGCCGCGATGTCCTTGAAGCGCTCTCTCAAGGTGCCGGTCCCAAGCGAGCGGTGGTGATGCTGGGTTACGCCGGCTGGGGTGCGGGCCAACTCGAAGATGAAATCTCACGCAACGGCTGGCTGACGGTCAGCGCCGACGCGGCCGTGATCTTCGAGACCGCTGCTGAAGATCGCTACGCGCGCGCTTTGGCCTTGCTCGGCATTGATCCGGCCATGCTGTCCCAAGACGTCGGCCACGCATGACGGGGACACCGCCGGAGCTGGGCCGGCTGCAAGCTTTTCTGGCGTTCGACTACGGGCTCAAGCGCACCGGGGTGGCGCGTGGTCAGCGCTTGCTGGGCATGGCGACACCGCTGACGACCGTGAAAGCCGAAGGGGATGCTCGCTTCGCGCCCATCGCCAAGCTGATCACGGAGTGGCAACCCGATGCGCTGGTGGTCGGCGTGCCCTTCCATCCGGACGGTGCCGAGCACGACAACACCTTGCGCGCCCGGCGTTTTGCCCGGCAGCTGCACGGCCGCTTTCGACTGCCGGTGTTCGAGGTCGATGAGCGTTACAGCACCGTCGAGGTTTTGTCCCAAGGGGCCAAAGACGCCGATGCCGCAGCCGCAGCCTTGCTGCTGGAACAATTTTTCAACGAACAGATCCTGAAAGAGGCGATGCGATGAGTCTTTTGCAGATCAATGCCGAGGCGCTTTACGCCGAATTGCGCCAAGGCGTGCGCGCGCTGTTGCAGCCCGACAGCGCTTTGGTGGGTATCTGGTCAGGCGGTGCTTGGCTGGCTGAGCGTTTGGCGCGTGACTTGGCCCTGAAAAACGCGCCCGGGGTCATTTCCAGCCGCTTGCACCGCGACGACTTTGGTGCGCGGGGTTTGGCGCTTGGGGCCGATTCGACCCACCTGCCTTTTGCCATCGATGGCTGCCACATCATCTTGATCGACGATGTGCTCTACACCGGCCGCACCATCCGGGCGGTGGTCAACGAGCTGTTCGACTATGGCCGACCCGCTTCGGTGCAGTTGGCGGTGCTGGTGGACCGGGGTGGGCGTGAGTTGCCGATCCAGCCCGCTTTTGCCGCCGCCAAACTGGCCTTGCCGCCCAGCCAAAAGCTCGCGCTGGCCCGGGCGGGCGAGGGTAGTTTCACTTTTTCGATCCAAGAGGCCGCTTGATGCTTTCGCGCCGCAATCCCCAACTGAACAAGCACGGTGAGCTGATTCACCTGCTTTCCATCGAAGGCCTGCCCAAGGCGGTCTTGACCCAGATTCTCGACACCGCCGGCACCTTTCTCTCGGTCAACGACCGGGAAGTCAAAAAGGTGCCGCTGTTGCGTGGCAAGTCGGTGTTCAACCTGTTCTTCGAGAACAGCACCCGCACCCGCACCACCTTTGAGATCGCCGCCAAGCGCCTCAGCGCGGATGTCATCAACCTCGACATCGCCAAGAGCAGTGCCGCCAAGGGCGAAAGCTTGCTCGACACCATCGCCAACCTCTCGGCCATGCACGCCGATATGTTTGTGGTGCGCCACAGCGAGTCGGGTGCGCCGTACTTGATCGCCCAGCACTGCGCGCCGCATGTCCATGTGGTCAACGCCGGCGATGGCCGCCATGCGCATCCCACGCAGGGCCTTTTGGACATGTACACCATTCGGCACTACAAGAAGGACTTCTCCAACTTGTCGGTGGCCATCGTGGGCGACATCGTGCATAGCCGCGTGGCGCGCTCGGACATCCATGCGCTGACCATTTTGGGCGTGCCCGATATCCGCGCCGTGGGCCCCAAGACTTTGGTGCCGGGCGACTTGCGCGAGATGGGCGTGCGCGTTTGCCACAGCATGGACGAAGGCATCCGGGACGCCGACGTGATCATCATGCTGCGCTTGCAAAACGAGCGCATGAGCGGCGCGATGCTGCCCAGCGCGGGCGAGTATTTCAAAACCTTTGGCCTGACGCCCGCCAAGCTGGCGCTGGCCAAGCCGGACGCCATTGTCATGCACCCTGGCCCGATCAACCGGGGCGTGGAGATCGACAGCGCGGTGGCTGACGGTAGCCACAGCGTGATCCTGCCGCAGGTGACGTTCGGCATCGCGGTGCGCATGGCGGTGATGTCCACGATTGCGGGGAACGAGGCATGAAGATCCTGATTCAGAACGGCCGGGTCATTGACCCCGCCAGCGGGCGCGATGAACGTGCCGATGTGCTGATTGCCGCCGGGCGCATCTTGGCCATCGGCCAAGTCAGCCCCGATTTCCGCCCGGATCGCGTCATCGACGCCAGCGGCTGCGTGGTGGCCCCCGGTTTGGTCGATCTGGCCGCGCGCTTGCGTGAGCCGGGGCACGAGCACGAAGGCATGTTGGAGAGCGAGCTGAACGCGGCCGCTGCCGGCGGTGTGACCAGCTTGGTGTGTCCGCCCGATACCGATCCGACCCTGGATGAGCCGGGCTTGGTCGAGATGCTCAAGTTCCGCGCCCGCAAGCTGAGCCTTGCGCGGCTCTTTCCGCTGGGCGCGCTGACCCGTGGCTTGAAGGGCGAGACGCTGACCGAAATGGTCGAGTTGACCGAATCGGGTTGCGTGGGCTTTTCGCAGGCCGATGTCTCGATCCGCGATACCACCGTGCTGATGCGCGCCATGCAGTACGCCGCGACCCACGGCTACACGGTGTGGCTGCGCCCGCAAGATCCGTGGTTCGGCAAGGGCGTGGCCGCCAGCGGCTCAGTCGCCACCCGTCTTGGGCTGTCGGGCGTGTCGGTCTCGGCCGAAACCATCGCCTTGCACACCATCTTTGAGCTGATGCGCAGCACCGGCGCGCGGGTTCATCTGTGCCGGTTGTCGAGCGCGGCGGGCATCGCCTTGGTGCGCGCGGCCAAGACGGAGGGTTTGGCGGTGACGGCCGACGTCAGCATCAATTCGCTGCACCTCACCGACGTGGACATCGGCTACTTCAACTCGGCCATGCGTTTGACACCGCCGCTGCGTCAGGGGCGCGACCGCGACGCGCTGCGCGCTGCCTTGATCGACGGCACGCTCGACGCCCTGGTCTCGGATCACACCCCGGTCGAAGGCGACGCCAAGAGCCTGCCTTTTGGCGAAGCCGAACCCGGAGCCACGGGGCTGGAGCTGTTGCTGAGCCTCGCCCTTCGTTGGGGCGAAGACGCCGGCTTGAGCCTGCCGCAGACCTTGGCCCGCGTGACGTGCGAGCCGGTGCGCGTGCTGGGCGACGCCTTGGGCTCGCTGGTGTCCAGCGCCGGCCGCTTGGTCGAAGGCGGCGTGGCCGATGTCTGTGTCTTTGACCCGAGCGTCTATTGGCAGGTGTCCCCCGATCTCTTGGCCAGCCAAGGCAAGTCCACGCCCTTTGCGTTTGAGCACACCGGCATGGCCTTGCCGGGCCGCGTGCGCGCCACGGTGGTGGCAGGCACGGTGGCCTACACCCGCCAAGGCTGAAAGATAAAGGTCGCTTGATGCGTGCTTGGGTGCGGGCTTGGATGCGGTTGCTGCGTTGTTGGATGCTGGTGATGCAGGCGGCTTGGATCATGGCTCGGCACATCCCGAGCGCCGATCTTGTGGCCCGTCATGCGTTCATCCAGCGCTGGTCGGCGCAACTGCTGGCGGTGCTGGGTGTTTCGCTACAAACACGCGGGACGTGGCCGCAAGGGGCCTGCCTGATCGTGGCCAACCACGTCTCATGGCTGGATGTGATGGCGATCCACGCCGTCTGTCCCCAAGCGCGTTTTGTGGCCAAGGCCGAGGTGCATCGCTGGCCGGTGATGGGCAAGCTGGCGGCCGGGGCCGGCACCTTGTTCATCGAGCGCGAAAAGCCGCGCGATGCCCTGCGGGTGGTGCATCACATGGCCCAATCCTTGCGTGCCGGCGATACGGTGGCGGTGTTCCCGGAAGGCACCACGTCCACCGGCCACGGCCTGCTGCCCCTCCATGCGAACCTCTTGCAAGCCGCGATTGCGGCTGAGGCCCCTTTGCAGCCGGTGGTGCTGCGTTACAGCGACGCGCAGCATGCGGTCAGCCCGGCGGTGGC